>CAYVGN010000322.1:0-4304 GCA_964451215.1 uncultured Acidobacteriota bacterium | reverse complement strand
GGCTATCCCGGTACCATCGCCGCCACCTGGCAGCGCGCCGGGCGCGCCGGGCGCCGCAGCGGCACCGCGGCCGCCGTCCTGATCGCTTCCAGCGCGCCCCTGGACCAGTTCATCGTGCAGAATCCCGACTACTTTTTTGGCAGCTCTGTCGAGCACGGCTACATCCAGCCCGACAACCTCGAGATCCTCCTCAACCACCTGAAGTGCGCAGCCTTCGAGCTGCCGCTGCGCTGCGACGAGGCTTTCGGCCGGACCAACCTCGGCGAACTGTGCCGGTTCCTGGAGGAAACCGGCTTCCTCCACCGCTCCGGTGAGGCCTACCACTGGGCCAGCGAAGCCTACCCGGCCGACGCCATCAGCCTGCGCGCGATCAGCTCCGATAGCTTCGTGGTGGTGGACATCACGGGCGAGCCGCGCGTCATCGGCCAGGTGGATTTCCCCAGCGCCCTCACCACCGTCCACGAGAAGGCCATCTACCTGCACGAGGGCCGCCAATACCACGTGGAGCGCTTCGACTACAAGGAGCGCAAGGCCTACGTCAAGGCGGTGGACGTGGATTACTTCACCGACGCCATCTCCTACACCGAGGTGAAGGTTCTGGAGGAGTTGGAGCGGGCCGAGGCAGGCTCGGGCGGAGGCGAGGAAGCGGCGGGAATGCCTGGCCCGGCGGCCTGGCGGGCCCACGGTGAAGTGCAGGTGAACACGCAGGTGGTGGGATTCAAGAAGATCAAGTTCTACACGCTGGAGAACGTGGGGTCGGGCCAGTTAACCATGCCGGAGCAGCAGATGCACACCACCGCCTACTGGCTGTCGCTCTCAGCGGAGTTCCTGGAGGCGCTGCCCTATCCGCCTTCCGACCGCCAGGGGGGTATCACCGCGCTGGGGAACGCGCTGCGCGCCATGGCCACGCTGCTGTTGATGTGCGACCGGCGCGACCTGGGCCTGGCCTTCGGCAATACGGCCGGGCCCCAGTATGCCCCCAACATCTACCTGTTCGACAATTACCCGGGCGGCATCGGCCTGAGCGCCCCGCTCTTCCATCTGCACTACCGCTTGCTGGAGCAGGTTCAGAAGATGATCGAGCACTGCCCCTGCCAGTCGGGGTGCCCGTCGTGCGTGGGGCCGGCCGGCGAGGTGGGCGAGCGCGGCAAGGAAGTGGCGCTGGTTATTCTGCAGGCCCTGAGGGTGGCGGTGTAGTGGGGATGCAGCGCCCGGGTCGCCGCGGCCCGCCACCGCGGGCCGGGCACGCCAGTGGGAGTCGCAAGCTGTGGGTGCCGCAAGGGCGGGCGCTGGAGCCGGCTGGAAGAGACATGGACGCGGAACTGGAGAGGCTGCGGCAGAGGATCGCGCGCATTGATCGCAAGTGGCGGAACGGCGCGCCCGGCGCAGCCCGCGAGGAGGCGCAGCGCTGGCGCCTGCGCGCCCGCCACGGCGGGCCGGAGCAGGCACTGGCCCCACAGCGGATCGAGGAACTGGTTTCCGGCGAGGTACTGGAAACGCCGTCGGGGGCCTGCTTCCGCTGCGCCCGCACCTATGGCTTTCACCGGCGGCACGGCAACGCCGACATCTCGGCGCTGGCCGAGATGGCCGGGGCCCCGCTGGGCCTCACTGCACCGCCCTCGCGTTGGGGCTTCCTGGACACCGAAACCACCGGCCTGTCCGGCGGCACCGGGACCTATTGCTTCCTGATCGGGGTGGGCGCCGTGGAAGGCCGCGATTTCCACATCCACCAGTTCCTGATGCGCGACTACTCGGAGGAGGCGGCGCTGCTCGAGGTCCTGACGGCGCACCTGGCGCAGTTCGACGTCCTGGTCACCTACAATGGCAAAGCGTTTGACCTGCCGCTGCTGGAGACGCGCTTCCGCCTGGCGCGCCGCCGGCCCGCCCACGAGCGGATGGAGCACCTCGACCTGCTGCACGCCGCCCGGCGCCTGTTTCGCCTGCGCCTGCCCTCCTGCCGCTTGACGGAACTGGAGTCGGCCATCCTCGGCTTCCAGCGCGAGGGCGACCTGGCGGGGGAGATAATCCCCTACTACTACTTCGACTACCTGCGCACGCACAACGCGCTGAAGCTGGTGCCCATCCTGCACCACAACCTGATGGACATCCTGACGCTGGCCTGCCTGACCGCCCTGGTGCTGGCGGCGGTCGGCGATCCGGAGGCGGCGCCCCTGGCCCACCCGGTGGACCTGTACAGCCTGGCGGCCTGGGTAGCCCGGATGCCGGCCGCCGGCAGCCGGGAGCCGGCTGTGCGGCTTTACCGGCGGGCCCTGGCCGCCGGCCTGCCGGAAGCGCTGGACTGGCGGGCGCGGGCCGAACTGGCCGCGCTCTATAAGCGCGCCCACGACTACCAGAGCGCCCTGCCCTTGTGGAGGGAAGTTTCCACCGCGCCCCGCGGGCACTGCCTGCCGGCGCTGGAGGAACTGGCCAAGTACTACGAGCACAAGCAGCGCGACTATCCCCGCGCGCTGGAAGCGGCGCGGGCGGGGTTGGCGGCCGCGTCTCCAACCGAGGCCGCCGCCTGGCAGCGCCGCGCCGCTCGTCTGCAAAAAAGACTCGCCCGCTCGCCCCTGTTTTTGGCCGTTTCGCAACCGTAAAGTCGAAACCCCGGAAATCCGCATCGAAATCCAGTTTCCTGGCTGCGCGGGGCAACCGGACAGCAAGGATGCCTCTCCTAGCTGGGTTATGCTGTGGAAGCCATGCTCTCGCGACTGACGATTCTTCTTCTCTCGTTCGCCGTCTTGCTGCCGGGGTGGACCGACAAGGGGCACCGCATAGCGCCCGAGTTGGCGCTGAAGCTGCTGCCGGCCGACGTCCCCGTGCTGCGCGTTTACGCATCCGCTGTCATTGACGCGGGCCCCGAGCCCGACCGCTGGCGCGCCGGCCTGCCCCCGATCAAGGACGCACAGGAGCCCGACCATTTCATCAACCTGGAGATGACCTCCTTTCTCGCCGCGTTTCCTCCCACCCGGCATAGGTTTATTGAGGAGGTGTACGCGGAGTCGGAGCGAAGTGGGAGCCGGCTGCGCCCGGAGACCGTGGGCTACCAGCCGTACATCGTGGCCGAAATCTTCGAACGGCTGCGCCTGGCCTTCGGGGAGTACAACCGGCTGCGGCTGCTGGGGCGGCCCAGCCGCGAGGTCCAGCGGCGCATCGCTTTCTATGCCGGATGGCTCAGCCACTACGTGGCCGATGGGGCCCAACCGCTCCACGCCACCATACACTACGACGGCTGGGTGGGCCCCAACCCCGAGGGCTTTAGCAGCGAGCGCGGGCTGCACAACAAGTTTGAAGGCGCGTTCGTGGAGCAGAACATCAGCCCGGCCGATGTGGTTGCAGTCGCTCCCCAGCCGGTCGCAATCCGCGACCTGGCTGCCGATTACCTGGCCTACCTGCGTCAGTCGTTGAGCCTGGTGCGCCGCCTCTACGAACTGGACAAGGCCGGCGGCTTCGACGGCGCCGGGACCGCGGAAGGCCGGCGTTTCGTGGCGGAGCGGCTGGCCGCCGGGCGGGACATGCTGGCTGCCGTGTGGAGCGCGGCCTTCCAACAAGGCGCCTGGCTGGGCTGCATCCCTTACGGCGAGGCGGTGGCCCACGCCGGGCAGGCGGGCTGCGTGACCGGGACGCTGGTCAGCGCCCACGAACTGCCCACCACCCGCGCCCCCGCTCCGCTTGCCCTCAGTTTCTGCCCGGAAGGTGGCGCCTGCCCGCTTGAGATCGTCATCCCGGGCAATGCCCGCGCGCGGTTCCCCCGCCCGTCCGCCCTCCAGGGCAAGGCGCGAAAATTCATCGGCCTGGTGACGGTCCGCGACGCGCGCGCCAGCATGTGGTTGTCGGACCCGGCCGCCATCCGCTAGACAGAGCGTCATCAATAGCTGCGCATCGGCTCCCCCGCAGAGCGGGCGAGAGGTTCTCACTGAAGCGCAGATACTTGAAGCGCTGTGTTTAGCCACTTTCCAGCGCGAAGAGATGTAGCGGCAGGTTTATCCCCCTACCTATGAGGTCTGCGGTGATTTGGGCACCAACACCCTGCGCCGCCCGCGTCGCGGCTTCCCCTACCGGACAGGGCGCACCTGGAGCGCCAGATGCAGCCTGCTCCATGTCCGGTCGGTAGTAAGAACAGGCACCCCCAAGGCAAGCCCAAGCGCCAGACAGGCCCGGTCACCCAACGAGAGGCCAGCAGACCTGGTCCGTGGTCGCAGGCGGGCAATTTCGCGGGCCAGCGTTTCGTCCAAGGGACAAATAACGAGAGCCCAACCCACCCAGCCCTGCACGGCGATCCGCTGCGCCGCGGCCTCGGGGTC
>CAYVGN010000321.1:3948-4307 GCA_964451215.1 uncultured Acidobacteriota bacterium | reverse complement strand
ACGAGGCGCAGAGACTCCTATGGAGCCGTTTCTTCCCCTACGGGTCCCGCCTCGGGTGTCTTGCTAGATGACGATGATGGGAGGTTTGGGTTCGGCGAGGACCCGGCCGACAATGGCTGCGGGAACGCCGGCCTCACATAAGGCCCGCTCCAGCGCTGCTGCCTCTTCCGCTTCCACCGAGATCAGCAGCCCGCCCGAGGTTTGCGGGTCGTAGAGCAGCGCCTCGATCTCCGGAGCCACCCGGCCGCGGATTTCGACCGAGCCGGAGGCGAAGTCGCGGTTGTTCTGCAAGCCGCCGGGCTGGTGCCCGGCCCGGGCTGCCTCCAGCGCGCCGGGCAGGAACTGCAGCCGGGCGTGGT
>CAYVGN010000321.1:0-3938 GCA_964451215.1 uncultured Acidobacteriota bacterium | reverse complement strand
GAGATGTGTATAAGAGACAGGGCGTGGTCGAGCTCCAGGCCCACATTGCCGGCCAGCGCCATCTCCCGGGCGTGGCCGAGCAGGCCGAAGCCGGTGATGTCGGTGGCGGCGTGCACGCGGAACTGCAGCATGATCTCGCAGGCAGCACGGTTCAGCGTGCGCATGGATTCAACCGCAGCGGCCAGGCTCGCCTCGTCCAGGGCCCCGCGCTTCAGCGCCGTCGAGATCACCCCCGTGCCTAGACGCTTGGTGAGCGCCAGGGCCTCGCCCGGCCGCGCGCCGCCGTTGCGCAGGATGCGCTCCGGGGCCGCCAGGCCGGTAACCGCGTAGCCGAACTTCATCTCGGAATCGGCGATGCAATGCCCGCCGATGACCGCGCAGCCCGCCTCCTCCATCTTGCTGTGGCCGCCCAGCAGGATCTGCTCCAGCACCTCCGCATCAAGCTTCGGCGGGAAGGCCACGATGGCCAGCGCTGAGACGGGTCGGGCACCCATGGCATAGATGTCGCTCAGCGCGTTGGCTGCTGCGATCTGGCCGTAGGTGTAAGGGTCATCCACAATGGGCGTGAAAAAGTCCACCGTCTGCACCACGGCCAGGTCGGGGCCCACTTGATACACCCCCGCGTCGTCGCAGCTTTCAAAGCTGACCAGCACGTTCGGGTTATTGCTCCGCGGCAGCTTCGAGAGCACGGCGTCCAACACCGTTGGACTCAGCTTGGACGCTCAACCGGCTGCCTTCACTGCCGCCGTCAGTTTCAGCGTTTCCTCCACGTCAAGAAGTATAAGGCGAAAACCTTCCCAAATCGTCCCTGGTGGGTGTGTGTCAAGCGGTCCCAGGTGACTGCATCTGGAGACCCGGGACCTGGACTTGGCACGCAGGACTTGGGACCTGCTGGTGGGGAGGGCTGTGGCCGATGTCCAGGGCGGCAACGGTCGGGCGCCACTCCGAGCTGGCACGGCTCTGGAGCAGGCGTACGCAGCGGTTCTAGCACAGGATTCAAGCCGGTGGCCTTCGCGAAGAAGACGGCCCCACCATTCCCCTGTTGCCGGAACGCGCTCTTGGAGCGGTCAGGCCTTCAGCAGTCGGGCCAAGGCGGGCGTGGCGCGGGTCGCCGCAGCCAAGGCGCCCCGGCAGGGCCTCTGGTAAGATAGCGCTAGCGGCGCGCGCCCGCTGCTGGCGGGCGCGACCAGAAAGTCAAAGCCGCGAATCGCACCAACGAGGGGCGGCAATGATCACCGGCTTGTTAGGTTTGCTCTTCGGCCTGCTTTCCGCAATTTTTCTCGTGGTCGGGCTGATTCCGCTGTTCGGGTGGGTAAACTGGTTCACCTCGCTTCCGCTGGCGCTGATCGGGCTGATGTTCAGCCGCATCAGCGCGCGGCGCCGGGTGGGCAGCAGCCTGGGCACGGCGGGCACCGTGCTGTGCCTGGGAGTGATCGGGATCGCCCTGTTCCGGCTGACGCTGGGCGGGGGCATCTTCTGACATTCTGTCGGGCCGGCGCGGCATGCCGCGCCGGCCCGCACGTGACTTCTGCCGCCTGCCCTGTCCTCTCGGTTCGGCGAACCCCTGAGTTGCCGCCCGTGCGTCCGCACAACTTTCCGATTCGCCCCCCTCGACGGCGGTCGTCCCGCGAAGGCGCGGGGGACGCCGCTACTCTCGCCGGCAGGATGCCGGCGCTACGGAGCTTCGGCCGGCAGGATGCCGGCGCTACTCCGGCCGGCAGGATGCCGGCGCTACTGGTCGTCCCACAAACGCACGGGGGACGGATCCCGTAGGGGCGGGCCTTGTGCCCGCCCGATGGTCTGACGGCCGCAGCAAAGTGAACAACCGATAGCGAGAATGTTCCAAACATGATCAACAGGAAGTGTTGAAATTGCACTGCGCTTGTGCTAGCTTGGGCGGGATGGCTGGATCCTTCCGCCGGCGCCAGGCCGCGCGTCTGGGAGCGCTGCTCAGCAAGAACTTCGTTCCCGGCCTGACCTGCCTGGTGGGCCCGCCCCGTCGGGGCAAGAGCGACTTCCTGCGCCAGGTGTTGGAGGTGCTGGAAGAACACCGGACGGTGGCGCCGGCGCTGGTGCCGCTGGCTGGCGGACGGGGGCCGGAAGGCCTGGCCGAACAGGCGGCGGCCCAATGGCTGGCCTTCCGCCAAGGGCGCCGGGTGACGCCCTCGGCGGCGCTGGACCGGGCGCGGCTGGCCGAGCGCGACGATGTCGCCGCCTGGCACGAGTTTCTCTCCGCCTGTGGCCCCTCGCCTTCGCCGGAGCGCTTCTTGTCGGCCGCCGCCGAACTATCCGGCGCCGTGGGCCGGTTGTGCCTGCTGCTGGACGACGCCCCGGCGGTCTGGCTGGGAGCGGCGGCGTCCACCCGCTCGCCCGGGCTGGCGGTAGTCGCCGCCTCGAGCGCGCCCTGCCTGGAGGCCGCGCAGGTGCTGCCGCTCGAGGAATTCAGCGTACGCGAAGGCGTCCTGCTGGCGGAGGGACTGGCGAAATCGCTCGGCGTGGGGTTCTCCGGCGCCGCCGCTGAACCGTTCGTCGCCTATAGCGGCAGCGACCCGTGGGTGTTGGAAGCGGTGGTGCGCGGCGCGGCGATGGCGTGCGCGGCGCTGGACCAGGCGGCGGCGTTCGTGCGCGTTTACGTCGAGGAATTGCGGCACGGCACCCTGGATGCCTATTTCCGGGGTCGGCTGCCCGCCAGGCCGGGAAGCGTGGAGCGACGCTTTGCGCTGGAGGCGCTGGCCGCCGGCCGGTTGGACGAGGCGCGCCTAACGCGCTGGCGCCACCGGCTGGCAGTGGAGCCGGTGCTGGAGCAGATGGAGCAGCAGGGCTGGGTAATGGCGCGGGGCGCGGGCTGGGAACTGCAGCCCTGGCCCGCCGCCCGCGACTGGGCGACGCTGGAGTCGGCCGGCGAGGATGCTGCTCGCGCCGCCGCAGTCTTGACCGTGCGCCTGCTGGCCGAGCTGGAAGCCGCCGGGCAGGCCCACGGCGCCGCCCAGGCCCGCGCCCGGCTGATGGCCGGGCTGCGCGCGCTCTCGCCGGCTGCCCAGGCCTGGCTGGCCGAGAACGGCCTGCCGGGCGTGTCCGTTCCGGAGATCTGCGAGGTTGCCGCCGAGAAGATTGCTGGCGGCGAATTGTACCTCTGCTACGGCTTCGCCGCGGGCCAGCGCGGCCATGAATCCGGGGCCCTGCTGGCCATCGCGCTGGTTGAAGGCCGCGCGCAGTTGCCGGCAGCGCTGGCCCAGCTGGAGAGGCGCGCCGAGGCGGAGGCGCTGGCGCTGGCGGGCGAAGCCGCCGGCGCCCGCAGCCTGCCAGCGGCGGCCGCCGGGACGGCGGCGCCTGTGGCGCGCAGCCGCGCGGAAAAATGGGCGGTGCTCGAGAAGCCGGCGGCGGAGGACTTCGAGCTGGTGGGCCGCGCCGGCGTCCGCCTGCTCGACTTCGAGCAGTTCAACCGGCTCATCACCGGCGCCGGCGCGGCGCAACCGGCGGCCGCTCCGCAGGAAGAAGTCCTGTTGAAGCTGCCGATGACGGCGGACTTCGAGATCGCCGCGGTGCGCGTGCTGGACCACCTGCTGGAGCGCCACCGCGCGGACGCGCACGCCGCCGCCCAGGTGCGCATGGCGCTGGTGGAAGCCTGCCTCAACGCCATCGAGCACGGCCGCGCTTCCGGCCACGATCCCGCCCCGCGCATGGAGGTGCGCCTGAACGTCAGCGCCCAGGCGGCCGAGATCGAGGTGAGCAACCCGGGACCTCCTTTTGAGCCGGAGGCGGGCGGGGAAGCCTTCGGGGCGGCGCTCGGCCGCGGCCACGACCTCAAGATCATCCGCTCGCTGATGGACGAGGCGGCGTTCTCCAGCGACCTGAACGGCACGCGCCTGCGGATGTTGAAACGTTTCCCGGCCCCGGCGGCCGGAGCGGGGTCTTCTGAACATGCAGAAGCTGCAAGT
>CAYVGN010000320.1:1044-4316 GCA_964451215.1 uncultured Acidobacteriota bacterium | reverse complement strand
TTGAAAAGCCTTCTTTCGAGAACTTCCTTTCTCAGCCTTCCTCATTGGCTGACCATCTGGAATGGCAGCTCAGCCTCTCCATCTGTCCGGATCCGGTGCGCGAAGCCGGGTACTCGATTATCGGGAACCTGAACGAGGACGGGTTCCTGACGGCCACGCTGGAGGAAATGGCGGTGAGCGGCGAGCACACCATGGAGGAAGTGACCGAGGCGCTGAAGCTGGTGCAGGAGTTCGACCCGCCGGGTGTGGCGGCGCGGGACCTGCGCGAGTCCCTTCTGATCCAGTTGCAGGGCACGGGGATGGCCGGCAGCCTTCCTTACCAGATTGTGCACGACCACCTGCACCTGCTGCAGAACAAGCAGTACAAGGAGCTGGCCCGGCTGCTGAGCCGGACGCCGGCCGACATCGAGAGGGCGGTGGAGGTGATCCGCCGCCTGGACCCGCGCCCCGGCCAGCGCTATAACAAGACCGAGCCCCGCCTGATCGAACCCGACGTCTTCTTGGTCAAGAACGCCGACGAATACCAGATCCTGGTCAACGACGACGACCTGCCGCAACTGCGCCTGAACTCCTCCTACCGCCGCCTGCTCGACCGCCAAGCGGCCGCCAAGGAAGTGCGCAACTACATCAAGGAGCGCTATACCTCGGCGATCCAGTTGATCAAGAACATCGAGCAGCGCAAGCAGACCATCATCAAGGTCTGCGAGGCGGTCGTGAAGCGCCAGAAGGCCTTCCTGGACCACGGCCTGGATCACCTCAGACCCATGATGATCAAGGAGGTAGCCGAAGAAGTGGGTGTGCATCCCTCCACGGTCAGCCGGGCCGTGGCCAACAAGTACGCCCATACGCCCCAGGGCGTGTTCGAACTCCGCTACTTCTTCTCCGAGGCGGTCAAGGGGGTTAACGGCCTGGCCGACAGCAACACCTCACTGTTAACCCTGAAGCGGAAGGTCAAGAAGATGATCGGGGAGGAAGACCCGCGCCACCCCCTCACCGACGAGCAGATCACGCAAATCCTCCGGGCACGGGGGATCAGGGTGACCCGGCGGACGGTCGCCAAGTACCGGGAGGACATGAAAATACCTTCCACCCACCAGCGCCGGGTCAAGTCCTAGCAGGCTGCTCAAAAAGTCGCCGCGATGCCCTCTGTAGCGCCGGCATCTTGCCGGCCTCCGCTGAAACTAAAGAGATTGCCGGCTGCAAGCCGGCGCTACTACACGCCTCCGAAGACTCCCACAGCAGCCTGCTAGCATCCCCCTTTCCCGGCGCTGGTGCCGCAATCGGAATGCGCCACGCAAGTCCTCACCCCCAGAAGCTGTCTGTTTCAGCAGTTCCGCCGCGGGGCTTTTGATTTGCCGGAGCAGGGCGTGTAAGATTGCGAGTGGGGAATAGGCGCAATCGGCGTCGCCGCGAAAACCCGCAAAGCTCCAGGGGCCCAACTGCGCCTGCAAACCCGCGTCCAGGCGCGGGAGGGACTCCGCAACGACCCTGAGCCTGCTGCGATCAGCGGACCTGTCTCGGCTGGCCAGCCCCCTCAGCAAGTTCTCCGCCGCGCCTCATCTCAGCAACAGCAGGGCCAGCAGGCCCTGGACCTGGTGGTGATCACCGGGATGAGCGGCTCGGGAAAGGGCTCGGTGCTGAAGGCCTTCGAGGACCTGGGTTATTACTGCGTGGACAATCTGCCGGTGGATCTGATCTCCACCTTTGCCGAGTTGTGCCGGAAGTCCCAGGAGATTTCGCGCGCGGCGCTGGTTGTGGACGTGCGCGAGGGACAGGCGCTGGAGCGCTTCCCGGCCACTTACCGGAAGTTGACCTCGGACGTGAGCACCAAGCTGTTGTTCCTGGAGGCCAGCGACGAGTCGCTGGTGCGCCGCTACAGCGAAACCCGCCGGCCGCACCCGCTGGCCGAGGAGCAGCCAATCGTGCAGGCCATCCAGGCCGAGCGCCAGCGCCTGAAGAAGATTCGCGCCCTGGCCGACACGGTCATTGACACCACCAAGTTCAACGTCCACGAGCTGCGCAGCCTGGTCTGCGAACGCTTCCAGGGAACCGTGCGGGCGCGTTCGCTGCTGATTTCCTGCACCAGCTTCGGATACCGGAACGGGGTGCCGCCCGACAGCGACCTGGTGTTCGACGTCCGCTTTCTCCCCAACCCCAACTACATCCTGCAGTTCCGCCCGCTGTCGGGGAAGCACCCCCGGGTGGCCAAGTACATCAAGAGCTTCCCGCAGACCATGGAGTTCATCAACCGCATCTCGGAACTGCTCATCTACCTGATCCCGCACTACATCCGGGAGGGCAAGAGCTACCTGACCATTGCTTTCGGCTGCACCGGCGGCCAGCACCGCTCGGTTGCCATCGCCGATGCCATTGGCAAGCGGCTGGCCATTTCCGGGTTCAAAGCCAAGGCTGTCCACCGGGACATCCGCAGGTAGGCTCCCGGCTGCAGGGCGGGGTCTGGGAGCCGCAGCGCAGTGTTGCTGCTTTCTCCCTCATGGCTGGAGCCTCAAGGCGCAAGCCTCATTTCCCTTTACACTGCCAGTCAGGCGATGTTACTGTTGCGATTCAATGTAAACACAGGGGTTTAGGCGTGGCCGGCGGCTTCTGGCAGGGCCGCTCAGCGGATGCCGGTCCCTGAAGGCCGGCGCTACGAGGAAACAATAGCGAACGGCTGACTTTGATGATGAGACTCTTTCGCGGCCGTTATCAGCCGCGTTCGTTCCGCACGCGCTGGCGCTGCTTCTCGGGCCGGTGGAATCCTCGCCAGACGCCGGAAATCACGCATCACCACATCTTGTTGCGCGGATTGCCGGCGCCCCTCGCGGGGCTTCGTCTTGCCCAGCTCTCCCACATCCACCGCAGCCTCCACATTTCCTTGGCAACAAGAGCTGTTATGAATGCCCGGTGGCTGCCGCGGCCGCCCGGGCGCTGCACAGTCAGACATGCGCATTATTGACATCATTCGCAAGAAACGCGAGGGCGCAGAACTAAGCCGCGAAGAGCTGGCGCAGGTCGTGGACGGCTACACGCGGGGGCAGGTCCCCGACTACCAGATCGCCGCCTTCCTCATGGCCATCGTCTTCCAGTCGCTTTCCGAGAACGAGCTGGCCGACCTGACCGAGCTATACGTGCGCAGCGGCGCCAGCGTGGACCTGTCCGACCTGCCCGGTCCGAAAGTGGACAAGCACTCGACCGGGGGCGTAGGCGACAAGACCAGCCTGGTGGCAGCACCGGTGGTGGCGGCAGCCGGCGCCATCGTCCCCATGGTTTCC
>CAYVGN010000320.1:0-1034 GCA_964451215.1 uncultured Acidobacteriota bacterium | reverse complement strand
TCCTCAGTCTGCCCGATCATGGCGCACACCGGCGGCACCCTGGACAAGTTGGAGTCCATTCCCGGCTTCAACACCCGCCTGAGCATGCAGCAGTTCAAGGAGGCGCTGCGCGCCGCCGGCTGCGCCATGATCGGGCAGACTGAGGAACTGGTGCCCGCCGACCGCAAGATCTACGCGCTCCGCGACTCCACCGCCACCGTGGAAAGCATCCCGCTGATCGCCGCCTCCATCATGGGCAAGAAGCTGGCGGAAGGCGTGGACGCGCTCCTGCTCGACGTCAAGGTGGGTTCCGGCGCCTTCATGAAGAAACAGACCGAGGCGCGGCGGCTGGCGCAGGCCATGGTGGGCATCGGGCGACGGATGGGCAAGCGCATGATGGCCCTGATCACCGACATGGACCAGCCGCTGGGCAGCGCCGTGGGAAACGCGCTGGAGGTGATGGAAGCGGTCGAGACGCTGAAGGGCAAGGGCCCCTCGGACCTGACCGAACTGTCGGTGGAGCTGGCCGCCCGCATGCTCACGCTGGCCGACCCCAGCCGCTCCATCGAGGGCGCCCGCGAGCAGGCCCAGACGCTGCTGGCCGACGGCACGGCGCTGGCCAAGTTCCGCCAGATCATCGAGACGCAGGGCGGCGACCCGGCCATCATCGAAGCCTACGACCGCCTGCCCACGGCCTCCGGCGAATACATCGTCTCCACCCCACGCTCGGGTTTTGTGGCCCGCATAGACGCCGAGGAAGTGGGCTGCGCCGCCATGCTCCTGGGCGCCGGCCGCGAGCGCCTCGACTCGCCCATTGATCCCGCCGTCGGTATGGTGCTGGAGCACAAGGTGGGCGAGCAGGTGCAGCAGGGCGAGACGCTGTGCACGCTTTATTACAACGACGAGGCACACCTGGAGGAAGCGGTCGAGCGGGTCGAGGAAGCATTCCATATTGCGACCGTTGCGCCTGAGCCTCGACCCCTGATCTACGAAATCATCCACTAGTGCCGTGTCCCATTAATTCCACCCCACCCCTGCGGCCACGAAAGCCGCAT
>CAYVGN010000319.1:0-4328 GCA_964451215.1 uncultured Acidobacteriota bacterium | reverse complement strand
ACCGCGCCGAAGCACACCTGGATGTGCGCGGCAAGCTCGTTCCCTGGGTCTACTCTAACCCCATCTACATCCGCTAACATGGCCTCTCGCCCGACTCAGCCATCGGCCTGGAGCATGACGCTTGGAGCAAGGCGACCGCTCCAGGCGAGTTTGATCAGCCTGAAAAGGAGTACTCCATGAGGGAATTGCTCGCCTCCATCCTCACTCTCTCGCTACTGGCAGTCGCGGTTCCGGCGCTCGCCCAGCAGAAACCGGAGGGGCAGGAGCCGGGAGCCGCCAAGAAGAGCCGGCGTGCTCGTTTCCAGGAGATGGATACCAATAAAGACGGTAAGGTCTCGCGGGAGGAGTGGAAGCGC
This sequence comes from uncultured Acidobacteriota bacterium, assembly GCA_964451215.1. Taxonomy (GTDB): domain Bacteria; phylum Acidobacteriota; class Terriglobia; order JAJPHL01; family JAPKYU01; genus CAYVGN01. Next base: position 3,972 of record CAYVGN010000319.1, on the reverse strand, counting down.
CGTCCCCGGGCGTTCGACCGCCTGGACGCCAACTACGACGGCTACATCACGCGGCAGGAAATGCAGGCGGCCCGAAAGAAGGCCCGCAAGCGCCGCTGAGCACCCGGGGCGCCAACGCGGAGGCTACCCTGCGCTGGCCGGAAGCTGTGGATCAGGCGGCTCAAGGCCCGCGCGCTTGATCCAGGCTCGGATCGCTGTTGACGGCCGCCGCCCCGTTTGTGCAGAATAGCGCGGCCCAGCGTGGAAGCGCGGTTGCCGTTGGTGGCGGAACCTCGATTCCGGCGCGGGGGGCAATAACAAGGAGGGGCAGAGTCCCATGAAGAAGTTGCTTGCTTGCCTGCTGGCTCTGGGATTACTCGCCGGCACTACTTGCTTGTACGCACAGGCGGAGAAGGCAGCGAAGGGCCAGGCGAAGGCGGCCGCCAAGAAGGCAGAGCCGGCCATACAGGCCCAGGAAAAAAAGGAGGAACCGAAGAAGGAGGAGAAGAAGAAGAAACCCGCCAAGAAGAAGAAGGGCGAAAAGAAAGAAGAGAAGAAGGCCGGGTAGACACAGTAACGGAGCGAGGCGCTGCTGGGCTCAGGTTCAAAGGTGGCGCCCCGTGCCCCGATCCGTCTGTAAGGTGATTCGAGTGCGCCTGCCGAGGCGTCGAATGGGCAATCGGTCCAATTGATGCTCGCAGCTCGCAGGTGCGGCCCTATAAGCGCAGGCTTGCAGCCTGCAAATCATCGAGAGCCCGCCTATGCAGGCAATCCCGCAGCGCGGGATGTGCTTCCAGGAACTGCAGAAAGTCATTGACGGATCGGGGCCGTGCAGTTCCCCTCCCGTATCCTTAAAGCTATCGCATACTGAGGGCACGGGCCCTACCTGACGTAGCCGTAATAGCGGCCCATCCAGTAGGGAAGCAGGAAGGCGGCGCCGTCGTCTTCGCCGCGGCCGCCACCGCCGCCGTCCACGCGGAACGGGTTGGCGTTCCAGCGCATCACTGGGCGCTCGTCGGGCGGCAGCAGGTCCAAGATTTGTGGCCGGCCGGAGCGGTCCAGGTCCTTATCGGGCCGGATGTCCCGGCGGTGCGAATTGCGGATCGTCCAGTCCACCAGGTCCATGGGGTAGCGCACCAGCGTCCGCCGCGCCTGGTTCAGGTCCACGCCCTTGCCGGTGGCGCGGCTGTAAATGTAGATCCACAACGAGCTTTCTTCCCGCCTGATGTTCTCCCACCACTGCTCCAGGGCATCGAGGTAAATGGCGCGCAGCTTCGGATCCTGCTCGTACTCGAACAGCGGGTGAAAGGAAAGCATGGCCAGCTCTTCGTCCGAGTAGTTCAGTTCGCACCCCTGGGCGCGCCGTTGGCGGTACAGCGCCGCGGTCCGCGCGTAGCCCTCTTTCACCAGCTTGTGGTATTCGGCCAGGTAGCGTGAGTCGCCGGTGATGTGGTGGGTGGTGCGAAGGAACGAGAGCAGCTCCAGCGAGTTCAGCGGGGCGTCGCACCAGCCGATGCCTTCCGGCGGCTTGGTCCGAAAGTACTCCGGCGACCACTTCCCCCATGTCGTAGCCCGGCCGTCCACGTCCACCAGATAGCGGTCGTGGGCCAGGATGTGGTCCAGGATGCGCGCCACCACGGCGCGGACCAGGCGTTTTTCCTGCTCGTCATCCTGCTCATCCGGCTGCTCATCAGGCGATGTAGGGCGCGGCTTCAGTCCGCGCCGGCTGGCGGTGTCGGTCGCGCGGCCCGGACCCCGCCACGCGGGGCCGGGCCCTACGTTTGCCCCGCCCAATACCAGGTCGTAATAGACCGAATAGGCGAAGAAATGGCCGACTATCTCGTCCGAACTGGTGTCGCCCTTCCACTCGTACTGACCGTCCGGGGTCGTATGCCATTCGCCGCCGGGATGCCGGTAGTCCCCTTTGCGAATATAGGCGCGCGCCGGAAAGCCGGGGATGCCGGTGATCTGTTCCAGCTTCAGCAGGGCGCTGAGGGAGTCGCGGGCCAGGCGGCGCGCCTCGGGGTCCCTGGTGGCCGCGAAGCGGAAGGACTCGGCGCCCACGTAGATCGCCGTCCACAACCCGTCGTTGTCAGTGGGAAACATGCGGTTGGAGGAGAGGTCGCCGGGTCGGGTCAACTCCGAGGTTCCCAGCAAGCCGTAGCGGTTGTGGCGCAGGCGGACGCGCTCCTCGAACGGCCGCGTCTTTTCCTCCAGCGTCATGGGCCGGAATTGCAGGCGCGAGACCCCGGTCCTGGTGCGGATCCACACCAAACGTTCCGACTGGGGATAGATGCCCAGCACCTCGTCGTCTGGCAGCCAGCGCCGGCTGGCGAAGTAATCGCAGCGCTCCGCCGGATTCAGCCCGCAGCGCATGGCCCCCTGGTTGCTTCCCAGCCAGTAAGCGCCATCGCCCGCGCGTACCACCGTGGTGATGCTTTCAGCGGCGACGGGTATTCCTGCCCGTCGGTTCCTCAAGGCCTCTGACAGTTCGAGGCGCCGGCCTTGTGGCGCCAGTCGCTGGCGAACCGCGGCCGGAATCCGCGCGTCCTCAGGCGCAAAAAACTCCACCACCCGCTGCAAGAAGGCGTCCGGTGCGGCGACAGGCTTGCCAGCCTGCCCCCATGCCGGCGCCCCCAGAAGGAAGACACAGAGAAGGCAGCGCACAGGCTACTCCCGCGATCAGTACCACACATGCGTGTCAGGGCCGCGGCTTCAGCCCGCGCCCTGACCGCCAGTATGGAGGTGGGAATGTACCACACGCCAGGCACCGCGCAGCCGGCGTTTTGTGCGCAGCCAACGCCTTGTTCTACAATTGGCCCGCAGCAAGGCTGGGGGTGGCGGATTCTCGCCAAGCGAATCCGCTTTCCTGGCCGTTGACGTGCCCTGGAAGCGATGAGAGGAGCTGTTTGATGAGCGACGTGGTTACTTTTGGAGAAGCAATGATCCGGCTCTCGCCGCCCTACTTCCAACGCCTGGAGCAGGCGGCGACACTGGACGTGCAGGTGGGCGGGGCCGAACTGAACGTGGCCACAGCCGTGAGCCGCCTGGGCCTGAGCGCGGCCTGGATCAGCCGCCTCCCTGACAACCCGCTGGGCCGCAAGATTCGCAACAAGGCGCGCGAACAGGGCGTTAACACCGAGCACATCGCCTGGGCCAAGCAGGGACGCGCCGGCGTGTATTTCGTGGAGTTCGGCGCGTCGCCCCGCGCCAGCTCGGTCCTTTACGACCGCAGCGGCTCGGCCATCAGCCAGATCCAGCCGGGTGAGGTGGACTGGGCGGCGGCTTTGCAGGGCGCGCGCTGGTTCCATACCAGCGGCATCACGCCGGCCCTGAGCACCTCGGCGGCGGCGGTCACTCGCGAGGCGCTCCAGGCCGCCCGCAAAGCGGGCGGCCTGCGGGTCAGCTACGACCTCAATTACCGCGCCAAGCTGTGGACAGCGGAACAGGCCCGCCAGTTCCAGGAGCCGCTGATGGAGTTGGTGGACGTGCTGATCACCACCGAAGAGGACACGCGCGTGGTCTTCGGCATCGCCGCCGCCGGCGCTGACGAGCGCTTTGCCACCGTCTCGGCCGAGCCGTACAAGGAGGTGGCACGCAAGCTGGTGGAGAGGTTCGGCCTTCAGGCGGTCGCCATCACCCTGCGCGAGAACCCCAGCGTCTGGAGAAACACCTGGACGGCAATCGCCTATGCCGGCGGCCAGTTTTACGAAGATCGCAAGTACGAGCTGGAGGTAGTGGACCGGCTGGGTGGCGGCGACGCCTTCACCGCCGGCTTCATCTACGGTTGCCTGACCAGCGGCTTCTGGCAAACTGCCATCGAGTACGGAAATGCCAGCTCGGCGCTGAAGCACACCCACCCGGGTGATTTGGGTTGGGCCACCCTGCCGGAAGTGCAGGGCCTGCTGAAGGGAGCGAGCCTGCGCGTGGCCCGATAGCGGGCCGGGGCTTCAACACCGCCGGGGGCCGATACCCTGGGGGGCACCCTGGTGC
>CAYVGN010000318.1:3335-4343 GCA_964451215.1 uncultured Acidobacteriota bacterium | reverse complement strand
GTCCACCGCGGTTTGTGAGCCGATGGTCGTGAAATCGCCGGCGATCGGGTCCTTGGTCAGCATCGGGGTGAACGTGCACTTGCCGGCCTGCTTGGTCGCAGTCAGGTCGGGCATGGTAGCCGCAAGCGCCGCGTCGTCATCGCTGGTGTTGGCGACCGCGATACCCGTCTCGAAGCCACCAAAGTTGCCCAGCACCCACGTGAACAGCATCTGGGTCACGCAGTCGGAAATGGTCGCCACCGTGCCCGTGAACTGCGTGTTCTCCGCGAAGCTGAGGATCTTGGCCACGTCCTTGGCAGCGGAAGTGTCAATCGGGACCAGCTTCACCGTTGCCGTAACGGCGCCGACCAAGCCGCCCGCGGCCACGACCTTCTCGTTCCGGATTTTGAAGTTGAGATCCAGGCGCTCGATGGCTCCCGCGCTGGTTGCAGTCGGAGTGAAAGTGATTTTGCCTACGTTGGCGGTCACGCTGAGGTCGCTTCCGGCGGCAACATCCGTCGTGCCCACGAGCGTAGCGGTGGTGCCCGAAGTATCGATGAATCTAATGGCAAAGCCGGAGGGAATGCCGCTGATGGTGACCTCGATCTTGCTCCCGGTGTCGGACGCCGGGGTTGCGGACAGGCTGTCCTCGTCGGCTTTGGAGGTGATGGCCGCCGGGAAGTTCTCGGTGAGTCTGAGCGTGAACGCCGTCCCATAGGTGGTTCCGTCGTTCTTAACGCAGGTCAACTGGTTCCCGGCTGAAACCTGGACCTTTCCGGCGAGCGCCTTGGGCATGACGGTAGCCACCTGCAGCACCGGGTTGGTAAAGGTAATAGCTCCCGGGACGACGCTGGTCCCGGACAGGGTCGCATACACCGTGGTTGTGCCCGTAGCGTACAACGTGGCGATGTCCGCCCGGATGCCCGCGATGGTGATCGAGGCGCCCTGCGCCAGGTTGTCCAGGGCGGTGTAAACCAGGGTCAACTGGGTGCTGCCCTTGGTGGCGCTCACCGAATCCGGGCAGCCCGC
>CAYVGN010000318.1:0-3325 GCA_964451215.1 uncultured Acidobacteriota bacterium | reverse complement strand
TGTCAGGACAACCGTGATGCTGGACGAGGCCGGAATGCTGCCGTTGAAGATCGCCGTCAGCGTCACGTCACCCAGGACGTCGTTCCGGCTCTCGGCGCGCACCTGCCGGACTAGCGAACTGGTAAAGAACGCCTCTTGCGCAAAGGATGTGGTCGCGCTGGCCAGCAGCACCACCGCTGCCAGCAACAGAGCGCCTTTCAGCTTGAAACGATCCATCTCTTTCTCCTTGTTTTTCACGTCGAGATTAGTTCTTGCGTTAGCCTCTTCGACCTGCTCTCGTTACCAGAGCCGGACCAGCTAGCGGCCGGCCAACACTACGCTCAGGCGGCGCCACACCACCTCCTTCGCGTCCGGATTTGCACTTTGGGCAAGCTACACACTTCGCTACCCAAGCGACAAACTCCCACAAGATTGAGACCAGAGGTCCGATTGGGGATCATGGCGCGCTGTTGTATCAACATTCCCTTTCGCGCGTCAATAGTGTTTCCTTCCCTGTCTCACTCCCCAATACGGCCGGAGGCGGGATGGCGCGCTCTCGCTCCGGTTGTCACCAAATGCTCTAACCGGGTCCAGACGTTACCATTCAACCTTTTGGACTGCGGGTGAAAAATAGCAATGGCAGGAAGCCATGTCAAGCGTTTTTTGCTGTCATGTGCCATGAGAACATCCGCTGGATCGAAGAGCGGAGCCGGTTGCCGAAGCGGGGGGCTGGCCGCGGGCGGCAGTTTGTAGGGGCAGGTGACGCCGGAGTAAACAGGCAGCGCGTGGGCCCGCCATCTTGGCGGCCAGAGCCAGCAGCATGCTGGCGCTACCCCGCAGAGCGGGGCCGGCAAGATGCCGGCGCTACCGCGCGTTCAGTCGCTTTTCTCGCGCAGGATCTTGCGCAGGTCTTTCATCCGCTCGCGGAACTCCTGGGTGACAACGCCGGCCTCGTCAATGGTCTGCACCACCCGCGGCGTCAACAGCACGATCAGTTCCGTCCGGCTGGTGGTATAGCTGGTCGAACCGAACAGCAACCCCAGTCCGGGAATGTCGCCCAGCAGGGGAACCCGGCTCTTGGAGAGGACGCGGTTCTCGGCAATGATCCCACCCAGGGCAATGGTTTCTCCGTCCTGCACGGTCACCTGGGTGGCGACCGATCGCTTCTGGATGGAGGGGGACTGGATGACGCCGGCCGAAGGCGCTTGCGGCGCGCTCACTTCCTGCTGAATCTGCAAGGTGACCAGGCCGCTGGAGTTGATGCGCGGCCTCACCGACAGGATCACCCCGGTGTCCCTTTGCTGGACGGTGTTGGTGAACACCGAACTGCCCGCCACCTGGGCGCCGGCCACCACTGCCTGGGAGGTCAGGATGGGTATTTCGGCGCCCACCTGGATGCGGGCCTCCATGTTGTCGCTGGCCAGCACGGTAGGGGCGGAGAGCACGCGGGTGCGGCTGCGGTTCTCCTGCGCGTTCAGGAAGAACAGCAGTTCCCTGGTGCGCCCCACCAGGGTGCCCACCGAGAGGTTCAGGCCCGGGAGAGGGAAGCCTGCGGCGGCTCCCGGCACCGCGGCGAACTGGCCCAACAGCTTGCGCTCCTGGCTGCTGCGCTGCTCCAGGAAGGCTTCGACTCCGAAGGCCAGCGCCCCGGTCAGCGTCACTTCGTAGACCTTGGCCTCGATCAGCACCTGCCGCGGCACGATATCCAGCTCCTTCAGGGTCTGGCGGATCACCTCGTAGTCCTGGGCGGTGGCCTGGATTATGAGGCTGTTGGTGACCAAGTCGGGAACGATGCGGACCGGGCTTTGCAGCACGCCGCCCGGGGCCACCAGCAGCTCGGAAGGAGCCTCAGCGGCCGGGGAAGGAGGCGCGGGCGGGGCAGCGAGCGCGGCCGCGCCCGGGGCAGCCAGCGAGGCAGGAAGCGGGGCCAAGCCGCCCGCCGGCGCCGGCGCTGCGCCGGCCGGCGCCGCACCCGCCGGACGCGCGGCTGCCCGCCCCGTCCCATAAAGGCTGGAAAGAACGTTGGCGAGGTTCTCGGCCGCCCCGTTCTGTACCCGGTAGACGAAGTTCTGAATCCCGGACTTCCGCACCGGCTTGTCCAGCTTCTCGATCCATTGCTGCACTTCCGGGTAGACACTGGGGTTGGCCGTAACCACCAGGATCGAATTGATCCGGTCAATGGGCAGGAAACGGACGGCACTGCTCTTCTCCGAGAGCGCGTAGGCCCGGAAGATGTCCTGCAAGTCTCTCATCAGCTCCCGCGCCTGGCTGTTCTGGACCGGAAAGAGCCGGAGGCGCTGCTGCGCCAGCGCGTCGGTGTCGAACAGGTTCACCAGGTCCATCAGGCGCTTCAGGCTGCGGCTGGCATCGGTGATGAGCAGGATGTTGCCGGGCTCGTGCGTAACGATGTGGCCGGCCTCCGACAGGTAGCTCGAGAGGATCTTCGACATGTCGCCGGCGGCCACGTAGCGCAGCGCCACCACGTTCATCACCATGCGGTCGTCCGGGGGAATCTGCGCGCCGGTCGGGTCGCTGGAGAGCGGCAGCGGGATGCGCGGGGCGTCTTTGAGCGGGACAATGCGCCAGAAGCTGCCGCTCTGGACGGCGGTAGCGCCGTTGGCGCGCAGGATCGCCTGTAGCAGCGGCAGCAAATCCTCCTGGCGGAGGTCGCCCAGGGTGTTGACATTCACCACGCCTTTCACCGCCGGGTCCACCACGTAGTTCATCTTCAGTTCAGCGGCGATGATGCCGACCACCTGAACCAGGTTGGCGTTCTCCAGGTGCAGGCTGATGCGGGCAGCGCCGGCAGGCGGGGTAGCCTGCGCGGGCTGCGCCTGCGGCTGTGGTGGAGCCGGCTGCGTCTGCTGTTGCGGTGGAGCCGGCTGTGCCTGCCGCTCCCCACCAGCGGGCGCTGCCAGCGTCGCTGCGGCGAAGAACAACGCCCAGAAAAAGAGGGCGAGCGCCGGCGGCCTGGCCAGCGCCTCGCGCCTTGCTCCAGAAAAGTAGCGCCTCATCTTCTCCTTCCGCCTTATTGTGGTTTCGCTCCCGGACGGATCTCTTCCTTCCAGGTCTGCACGCCGAACGGCGTGGCCCGCCGGAAGACCTTGTACTTCCCTTCGATGGTGTAGGTCAGGTACGGGTCGTCGGTGGCAAGGGAGCCGGGGGGCGGCCGCAGGCTCGGGGGAAGCTCCGGAAGAGTGGCGGCCGGCCGCTCCTGGGCGGCGGACGCCGCGGTCGTCTGCGGGGAACTGTCCACAGCGCTGACCACCTGCGCCGCCGCCGGGGCCGAAGAGGTCACCGCAGGAGCAGGTGCCGTGGGGCGAACCAGGCTGGCCGCCGACTCGTA
>CAYVGN010000317.1:0-4347 GCA_964451215.1 uncultured Acidobacteriota bacterium | reverse complement strand
GGTAGATGATGCTGATGACGCTGCCCGCTCCCGGCGCCTCGCGCACCAGGCGCAGGGCGCTGTCGAACTCCTCCCTGGCCCGCGCCACGTTATCCTCGCGGTTTCCGCCCAGGCGCAGGCGCGTGGCTTTCTTGCCCAGATTGAAGAAATTGAGCAGGCCACCGTACCAGAACATGTCGTCGTTGAGGCCCACTTGCCGTCCGCTGTCCAGGTAGACTGGGATGCCCATGCGCTGGAGGGCGGGGTAGGTTTGCGGGGCCCAGGAGCTGCCCGGCTGGCCGTAGCAGGAGAGCGGCCGACCCAGGATGCGGGCCACGTCTTTGGCGCCCGCCGCTTCCTGCCGGTAGAATTCCTCCACGCCCTCGTCCCACCCCAGCCGCTCCAGGTAGACAGCGGGCGCCGGCGGCACGCTGTGGAAGTCGGTGTGGTAGCCGATGTCGTGCCCCCGCAAACCGGCCAGCACATCCCGCCGCCCGCGTTTTTCCAGCACCCGCGCCTTCTCCCCGGTCAGCTTGAAGGTGCCCCGGATGCCGTGCCGGGTAAGGATCCGGGCCAGGCGCAGGGTCGCATCATCGGCCGCCGGCGTCAGGTAATCCTCGGTGTCGAACCAGAACACCACGTAGGCATCCCCGGCCAACACCGGAGCCGCCGGCACAACAACCAGCAACAACCAGCAGAAAACGGCGCGCATGGGTGTAGAGTTTAAAGTTTAAAATTCAAAGTTCAAAGTCTAAGCGGAACGGCCGATGGACGCCGAGCAACGCAGACCGGGAGGGGCAGCTCGCAGGCTCCCTGTGGGCACGTCGGCGTTGGTCGGCGGCTGCTTCTTGATTGCCGCGGCGGTGGCCGCAGTGGCCTGGAGCCGGTTGGCCGCATTCGAGCGCCGCACGGTAGTTCTGGAGAACGCGCGGCGCATGCCCCTGCGCCTGGTGGTGTTCGAGCCGCTGCGGGCCCGGCGCCCGTTTCCCGCGGTCCTGGTCTGCCAGCCGGTGAACAGCCCGCCGGAGGCCGGGCAGGCGCTGATTCTGGAGTTTGCCCGCCGCGGCATGCTGGCTGCCACTTTCGATTTTCGCGGCCAGGCGCCCGGGGAGAACCGCGTGCTGCTGCGCCAGGACGTGCTGGGCGTCACGGCGCTGGACGCCGCCGCCGCGCTCGCGTACCTGGCCGGCAGGGGAGATGTGGACCGCAGGCGCATCGGCCTGATCGGTCATTCGGTGGGCGGCACCCTGGCCATCCGCGCCGGGATCGAGCAACCCTGGGTCCGCGCCACCATCGCCGTGGGTATTGCCGGCGACGTCACCAGGACCCTTCCCCAGAACCTGCTGTGGCTGGTGGGCCTCTACGACGAGTTCCGGCCGCTCTCAGAGATGCACCAGGTGATGGAGGCCAGCAACGCAGAAGGGCTGGCCCAGATCGAGCAGACGGCGGGGGATTTTCGAACGGGCACGGCCCGCCGCCTGGGGGTCAGCGCCACCGCTGACCACTTCACCGAGTTCCTGAACCACGGCGCGGTGGCGCGCGCCGCGGAGTGGTTCGAGAGCGCCTTCAGCGGCAGCGCTGCGCCGCGACCCCGCCTGGCCCTTGCCCCCTGCTTCTATGCCTGCTACAGCCTGGCCTTCCTCTCCGGCTGGTGGCTGCTTTGGCGCCGGCTACGGGAGGCGGACTGGCTGCGGCGTTTGCCGGCGCGCGCCTTCAGCTCGGCGATGGCCGCCCTGCTCGCGCTCTTGCTGCTGCTCCCGCTGCCCCGCCTGGCCCTGTTTCGCGCCGACCTGGTGCTGTGGGGGCTGGCGCTGCTGGTGGGGGTCAACGCCGGCCTCCGACCCGGCCGCGCTGCCTGGCTGGTGCCGCTCGGCTGGGCCAGCCTGCTGCTTACGCTGGTTCTGAACCAGGTTGCCTACTTCTGGCGCTATCCCCACTTGCTCTACGCCCTGCCCGCCTTGCCCTTCTGGCACTTCACCGGACTGCTGAACTCCTACCTGTTCATCTACCCGCGCGGCCTGCTCTTTTCCAGCTATACGGAGGCGCTGCTGCGGCCCGGCTGGCTGGTTCTGGCCTTGCTGGCCGCAGAGATCGCCAGGCCAGGCATCGTCTTGGGCGGGCCGTGGAGCCTGCTGCGGCGTGCCCACCGCTCGCAGCCGGCAGGCGTGAGACGCATCAACTGGGCCGCCTGGGGCGCGCTGCTGCTCCTGCTGGCTGCCCTGGGCGCAATTGTTTCGCTGCGGGCCGCGCAGGGTTTCGTCAGCCGCCAGTCCTTGGGGCTGGCCGCCTGGGTGCTCCTGCGCTTCGCGGTCTTGCCGTTCTTCATCTTCGCCCTGCTGAAGCGGCGCTTGCTGGGACCGTCTTATCCCCCTTATGCGGCTCCGGCCGCCGGCGCTCCCGCGCAAGCCCCACGCCCCTGATGGCCGCCCAACAAGAGCCCGAACCCGCCGCAGCGGCCTCCTTCTGCTACTGCCGGCGGAAGACCACTAGCCGTTCGAAGTAGATCCAGGCGCCCTTGGAGCGCGGGTAGCGCTTGCCGCTGACGACCAGGCGCAGGGTGTGCTTGCCCGGGCGGAGGTTGTCGGCGTGCCAGAGGCTTTCGCTGCGGCGGTTGCCGCCGGCCACGTAGCCGTCGGTATCGGCCACTTTCTTGCCGTCCAGGTAAACCTCGGCGTAGCCGCCGTCGTCGCGGTATTGCCCAACCAGGATGGCGCCAGTGCCCTCAAAGGTGACGCCGGCCTCGGCGCCCGCCGTCTGCGTGTAAGCGTAGGGTGTGGTCTTGTCGTCGGTGCGCGCCCACTCCCCCTTCCAGCTCCAGCGCTCGTCGCTGATGCGGATCAGTTCAGCCGGGCGGCCGGGGTCCCACTGCTCCAGCCTCAGCGACTGGGGCTTTTGCTGCGGGATCTCGAAGCCCTCCTCCGTCACTTTGCCGCCGTAGCGGCCTACCGCGGCCGCGGCCCGGGAGATGGTGCTGGCCACGATGGTGTCAAACGAGTAGTCGGTGAAGTTGAACTTCTCCTGGGTCAGCGGGACCAGGGCCTCGGTCCAGCGGGCCGGCAGGGCCTTGTAGCCGAGCATCACGCCCAGGATGCCGCCGGCGCTGGCCGGGTTGCAGTCGGAGTCCTGGCCCGCGCGCATGGCCACATCAATGGTGCGCTCGAAGTCCTTGTTGCCATAGAGCAGCCCCAGCGCCACGAATGCCCCGTTCAGCTTGGCGTCAATGTTGAAGGGGGAGAGGGCGCCGTCCGGGCAAGGATCGTCGCGGTCGAATTTCTCCACAATGCGCTTCCAGGTGGCGCGCCAATCCTGGGGGCTCTCCTGGTGCCAGGCCAGCAGGTCGCGGATCACCGCGGCGTAGCTGCTCTTGGCCGGGATCGCCTCCAGCCCCGCTTCCACCACGCGGCGCGGGTCGCCCTCGAAGAAGGCCGCCGCGTACATGGCCCCGATGAAGATGCCGCCGTAGACCCCGTCGCCGTAATTCATCACGTGGCCCACGCGCTCGCCCAGGTACTGCACGGCACGGGGAAGCCCCGGCGACATCAGGCCGATGAAATCGGCCTCGATCTGAAAGTCAATGTCGTTGGCGTGGGCGTTGTTGCGCGGATGGCCCGACTCGGGCGGCATGAGGCCCCGGCTCAGGTTGCGCCGCCCCGCCAGATTGGCGTGCCACAGCCGGTACTTTGAGTCGCGGAACGCTTCCCCATACTGCTCCGGCGCGGCGTCCAGGCCGTAGCGATCCATCACCTCGGCCAGGGTCATCTCCACGTACAGGTCGTCCTGGTCCAGCGCGCCTTTCAGTTCGGCGGGGGTGCCCACGCGCTCGCCGTCATAGGTGGCGCCGCGGGCCCGGAACTCGCTGGGCGCCCCGTAGACCACACCGAACATCTGGCCCGCCCAGCCGCCCCGCACCTTGTCCAGCAAGGTCTCCTTCGAGATCAACCGCTTCTCGGCAGCGGCCAGCGGAACGGCCGCCAGCAGCAGCCAGCCGGCAACAGCGCGTGTTCTCATGCCCCGCATCCTATACCTCCCTGCCGCCGCATCTCAAGACGGCGGAACCAGCAGCGCGTCTGATGGCCTCTGCAACAGCACCGTGCCGATCAGCAGCCCGCTTCAGCGAAGGTGCGGGGCGGCTGGGCAGGCCAGTGGTATTAATGAGGATTGCGGAAATAGGTTACCACCCACGTTGCGTCAGGGCACGGCTTCAGCCGTGCCGGGGCAACTCAGCACAGGGCGGCTTTAGCCGCTGAGGTTGAGCTAAGTCGAAGAACCTCAGGGGCTAAAGCCCAGACGCGAGGGCCTTTGCTCGGCACGGCTGAAGCCCAATGTCACTTACTTAAGCTTGTGGGTTTGCCTGGGAGCGCATCCCGC
>CAYVGN010000316.1:0-4349 GCA_964451215.1 uncultured Acidobacteriota bacterium | reverse complement strand
ACATGACGAAGACCAGGGAAGCGGGGAAGTTGCTCCAGACCGCTTCTCCTCCGCTGCGGAAGTGCTCGGACTGGCCTGTTCCCGCGGCGAAACCTCCGATCACCAGCGCCACAATCGCCGCCAGGTTGGCGGCCGTGAGGACTCGCTGAACCGCTCCCCCGGGACCGACGCCCAGCGCATGCACCAGCGCCAGGACCCAGACCAGGCTGATGGCTGCCGCGATCCCGGCAGCACTGGGCGGCTTGACCGCCGGGAAAAAATGTGCCAGGTAGTGCGAGAAGGCCAGCGAAGTGGCGGCGATGGCAGCACTGAAGCCGATAAAGAAAGAGACCCAGCCGCTGAGGAAGCCGACCAGGGGGCCGTAGGCTTCCCTCAGGTAGATGTACTCGCCGCCCGCTTCCGGCAGGGCGGCGCCCAGTTCACTGTAGGCGAGGGCGCCGGCCAGCGCTAGCATTCCTCCCACGGCCCACACCAGCAGCAACGCCGCCGGGTTGTTCAGGTCGCGGGCGATGAACCCGGAAGTGGTGAAGATGCCGCTTCCGATGACGTTGGCCACCACCACCGAGGCCGCGGTGAACAGGCTGATGCGGCGTTCCAGGGTGGCGCGGCCGGGAGTTGTGACGCTAACCTGGGACATTGGCCGTTCCTGGGAGTCTAGCACTATGGGCAAACCGCTCGCGAAGTTTCCATCGCCTTGTCTTGCCCTCTGCTTTCCGGCCGGCGGGTGGCCGCCTCGGGCTTGGCCTCAACAAGAGGCCTACCGCAAGCATTGCCCTGGGCGCCGGAAGCGCGTAAGATAGAAAGAACTCGGCGGCCACATTGAACAGGGAGGTCTCGATGCGAGCAATCGGAGCCGCGCTGAGCACACTACTTTTGGCGTCCCTGCTGCTGGCCCAGGAGCCGGCACCGGGACAGCAACAACCGCAACCACAGCCGCAGCCGCAGCCGCAACCGCAACCGCAGCCGGGGACCGCGCAACCCGGCAGGACGGTGCCGGGCACGCAGCAACCGGGGCAGCAGCAGCAACAGGACCGCTTCCCGAGCGATGAGTTGCGTGACCCGTTCTCGCGCCAGCGTGGCCTGGCCGGCCGCGTGGTTCCCTCGCCGGGCACCCGCATGCGCGTGGAACTGTGGGTTGACGGCATGCGCCTGGACACCACTTTCACCGACCTGGATGGCTCCTTCAAGTTTGAGCGCCAGCAGTTGACCAGCCGCCGCTTCGAGGTCCACCTCGACCTAGGCCCGGGCGTGGAGTACGTCGAAGAGGTGGATTTCGGCTTCGGCTACCCGGTGATGATCAACGTTCGCCCCCAAGGCATCCGCAAGACTGATCTCGGTCCCGAGGGCGGTAAGGGCGGCGGGACGGTGATCAGCCTGGCCAGCCTCACCGTGCCCAAGAGCGCCATCAAGGAGTTTGAACGGGGCAGGAAGGCCGGGCAGGCCGCGATGCGAGCGAAGCCTGAGCAGCAAAAGCAGAAGTGGGACGAAGCGCTGGAGCACCTGCGCAAGGCCACCGAAATGTACTCGAAGTATGCCGAGGCGTTCAACGAGATCGGCTTGGTGCACCGCCGGCAGAACGAGAATGGGGAAGCGCAGAAGGCCTTCGAGCAGGCGATCGCCGCTGACCCCGATTGGGTGGGCGCATACCTGAACCTGGCTTCCCTGCAACTGGCGGGGAACCAGCCGGAGCAGTTGCTGGACACCAGCAGCAAGGTTCTGAAGCTGAACCCCACTCTGGGCCCCGCCCATTTCTTCCAGTCGGTGGCCCAGTTTTCCCTGGGCCGCTTTGAGGACGCGGAGAGAAGCGCGTTGGAGGCAGACCGCCGCGACCACGCCCAGGTGCCCCAGATCCATCTGGTGCTGGCCCGCATTTACCAGCGCAAGGCAGCGGAGGCGCCACTCGCCGAGCGCCAGCAGTATTTTCAGCAGGCCGAGAAGCAATTGCGCCAGTTCCTCAAGGAGAACGCCGACGCGCCCAACGCCGACAAGATCAAGGCCGAGATCGAGCAGTTGAAGGCTGCGGCGCAGAAATAGTCGGCGGGTTTCCAACTCCGGGGCGGCGGCCAGCCTGCCCGTTTCGCCGCCGCTGCCCAGTCACTCCCCGACTTCGGCATCCTGGCCAACTCCTCCCGCCCGCTCCGGCAGAAGTAGCGGGCCCTGGCGGTTGTCCTCCCAGGCCCGACGAGGTAAACTTCGCTCCAGGGATGAAGGGGCGCAAATGAGCCGAACGATGTCATTTGCCGAGATCCAGAGAGAGTTCCAGTCAGAATGGGTGCTCCTGGAAGACCCGGAGACGGGACAGAACCTGGAGGTGAAAAGCGGCAAGGTCTTGTGGCACAGTAAAGATAGAAACGAGGTTTATCGCAAAGCAAGGGAACTGCACCCCAAACACTCCGCCATCCTCTATATCGGCGGTTTGCCTGAGGACACCGCTGTCATTCTGTGAGCCTTCCCTTTAACGCTGCTGAAGGCCTGATTGTCGTTCCGACTCGGCTTTGGGGTCCGGCGGGCAATGTTGTCGTCTTGCTGGCACTTGATACAGGCGCAACCCGGACGGTCGTGGGTTGGGACGCGCTTGTGCTTCTTGGTTACGATCCAGCCGCGACCCTTGGTCGCATCCAAATGACAACGGGCAGCAGCGTGGAGTTCGTGCCTCGTGTGGCGGTCCATAAGATTGAGGCCCTGGGATAGGAGCGACAAGATTTTCCGGTTCTCTGCCACACTCTTCCGCCAAGTGCTACTGTGGATGGCGTACTGGGTTTGGATTTCCTGAGAGGCCAGCGAGTGCTAATAGATCTTCGCCTGGGTCTGATCACGCTCGACTGACCGTTCACGCCCAGAGTGACTTCTTACGCACGGTCGGCGGTCGTCCCTCGTTGCTTCGGGGATGGGCGGCGCTTTTCTTAGGCGTAGCGGAGGGCGAGGCGGACGGCAACTTCGTCCTCGTAGCGGCGGCCCCAATCCAGCAGCATGCGGCTCAGTTCCTTGACGCGGCCGGCAGATTCGGCCTGCGGGAAAAGGTCATACCTCTCGCCGGGATCGCTCTCCAGGTCGTACAGTTCGTCCATGCGCCGGTCGTGGTCGGCGGAGAACTCGCGGAGGATGAGCTTCCAGCGCTCGGTGCGCACCGCCCGCTCGACGGGCTGCTCCCCGTCGCGCGCTTTCTGAGTGATGTTCTGGAGGATGATGGGCCGGTCCCAGCGGTCGCGCCCGCTGCGCACCACTTCCAGGAGGCTGCGCCCCTGCACGCCGCCGGGGATGGGCAGGCCGGCGGCAGCCAGCAGCGTGGGCATCACGTCCACCGAATTCACCCCGCTCGTCCACACCTTCCCCCTGGGTAGCAAACGCGGGTGGCGCAGCAACAGCGGCACGCGCGCGCTTTCCTCGTAGCACACCGTTTTGTTCGACGAGAACGGCCGCCGGCCGAAGGTTTCACCGTGGTCCGCGGTGAAGACCACCAGGGTATTGTTGGCCAGGCCCAGCTTCCGCAGGCCGTCCAGCACACGGCCAACGTTGAAGTCCACCGCCGCCGCCGCCGCGTAGTACTCCGGGTGGTCAATGTTCCGGCCTTCGAACAGGCGCAGGAATTTCTCCGGCGGATCGTAGGGCGTGTGGGGCGGATAGTAGGAGAGGCCGAGCAGGAACGGCCGCGCGCGGTTCTGTTCCAGAAAGCGCAGCGCCTCGTCGGTCTCGACATCGGACCGGTAGGGCGATTTCTGCTTCTGGCCGAGCCAGTGGGGCAGCAGCGAGTTGTATCCTTTCCAGTAGTCGAAGCAGTCCGGGTTTTCCTCGCCCAGGTGCCACTTTCCGATCCAGCCGGTGGTATAGCCGGCCTTTTTCAGCAGGGCGGGGAAATTCACCGCGAGGCGGTAGCGGGGGTCGGCCAGCGCGTTGGGCACCTTGTAGATGTTCTGTTGCAGCCCGTGCGTGTGGGGGTAGAGGCCGGTAATCAGGGTGGCGCGGGCCGGCGAGCACAACGCCTGCGCCGCGTAAGCGTGAGAAAAGCGCACACCTTCGGCGGCCAGGCGGTCCAGGCTGGGGGTGGAGACAAAGGTGTTGCCGTCGGCGCCCAGCGCGTCGGCGCGGAACTGGTCGCTGAGGAGGAACAGAAGGTTGGTGCGCCGGTCGCGCCGGGCGGCCCACCCGCGCTGGGAGCGAAGTGCGAGCAAACCGGCGCCTGCGGCAGCCAGGAATTGGCGGCGATTCATAGAACTAGTCCAAAGTCCAAGCTCCAAAGTCCAAAGTCCAAAGTCCAAAGTCCAAAGTCCAAAGTCCAAGGTCCAAGGTCCAAAGTCCAAAGTTCAAAGTCGGGAACGCCTCTTCCTTTTTCCTTCCTGCTTCGGCCTGCC
>CAYVGN010000315.1:1745-4359 GCA_964451215.1 uncultured Acidobacteriota bacterium | reverse complement strand
CTTGGAAGGCCAGGCGCTGGTCTATGGCCGCCTTCATCTGCGCCACTCGCAGGTCGGCGATCTCGCGCAGCTTGCGGTCAATGGCCGCGCGGTCAGGCTGGTCGGCCCGCAGCAGTTGCTGCAACTCGAGCTGCCTGGTCTCCAGTTGGGCGCGCGTCTGGATGGCGTCTTTGCTCCGCTGTTCGTCCATCTGCCGCAGGCGGTTCACCTGGTCATCGGTCAGTCCCAGCTCCTGGCGGAGCCGCTGGCCCAAAAAGCGGCGCGCCCGCATGCGGCCGAAACCGCCCGGGCCCCGGCCCGGGCCGCCAAAATGGCGCTGCCAGCCAAAACCGCCGCCGAACCCCGGACCAAAGCCCGGGCCAACACCCCAGCCAAAGCCGCCCTGCCTCCAGCGCGCACCCATGCCGGGGCCTGCCCACGGACCGGGGCCGCCGAAGGGCCCGCCGGACGGAGGGCCGGCTTGGAGCCCGGCAGCAGCGCCAGCAGGCGCCTGGTCGCCGGCCACCGCAAGTGCAGCGATCACCAGGGCTGCGGTAACCAGCAAGAACTTCAAGGTCCTCATATAACCTCCTCCCCGCCCACATCAGCCTCCTAAAGTGATTTTACCCGACGGCGCTGGAAAAGTTTCGCTCCCTGGGAATAGAGTGGAGGGCAAGTTCTTCCCGCCGTTCCACGCCAGGCGCCGAAGTGGAATCCGTGTGGAAGGCGGTTGTGCCGGGAGGTTCGGCCGGCAAGAGAAAATCGCTGCTCGCCCGCCGGTTCGGCTGAAGGAGTCTGCCGGCGCCGACTCTGGGCGACTCAGCCCTGCGCCTGTTCTGCTCCCGCTCCCAGATCCAGGTTGGAGATCCCTGCCGCTGCGCACTGCTCTTGCCAGGCTTCGGCGCCCAGTTCGCCGGAGGCGAGCGACTGAACCGCTTCGAACGGCCGGACCTGCGATTGGCCCCTCACTAACAGCGTCTCCTCCCCGGGCGCGACGTGCAGTTCCCATCCGTTTCTCTTCAGGGCCTGTGTCAGCGCCACGGCCAGCACCCACAGGGCACGCCGGGCGCGCTCTTCCGGCGCCAACGTCACGCCTTTCGGATCGCGCAGCCGGGCCGCCAGCGGCGCAGGGTCTTTCACCAGCTCCGGAAGAGCAGCGGGAGTCAGCCCGGCCAGCGCGTCGGCCTGCTCGTTGACCGCTCCCTGCCACATGGGCAGGTAGACGTCGCGGCCCACGTCTCCCCAATCCACCGGCTTCAGCGCCCGGGCCTGGGCTTCGTCGGCCAGGTGCGCGAGCAGGCGTGTCTCCATCTCGTCCAGGTTTTCCACCAGGGTGATCGCCGGGGGGTCCCGGTCGGGCGTCGCTCCGGTGGGCAGCTTCTCGATGGCCAACAGGCGCTCGCGCAACGCTGGGTGAGTGTCGTAGGCATCCGCGCGGCCCTCTTTCAGTTCCTGCTCCACCTTCTCGGAGACGGCGCGAGCCACGCCTGCGCAGGCCAGGAAGCGCGCAAAGCCCGCCGCCAGCGGAGGCCGGAACCCGGCGCCCAGCACCGGCGCCACCTCGTTGCTCCAGTAGGCGGGGTAGGCGGCGGCCTCTCCGTGAATCTTCCGCAGCCCGTCGGCCAGGGCTCGCGATCCCACCGTGCGCGAGGCCAGTTCGTCCGCTGCCAGTTCCTGCCGCCGGGAAATGGCGTGGGTGATGCGCAGGAACAGCTTTCCGTACCATAGGAACAGGTGCATCAGCCACGAGCCCCGCTCCGCCAGGTTGCGGATGGTGCGGCGAATCGCGTTCCGCGTCTTGTAAACCCACGGACCGAGCTTGGTGTCACCGCCGTAATAGTGGCCGAACTCGTGCGCCAGCACCGCCCGCAACTCGGAGACAGTGACGATCTGAAGCAGCGGCAGCCCTAATCCCATTACCCGGCGGCTGCCGAACCCCATGACGCCGCCGCGCTGCGCTACCCAGGCGTTCACTTCCGGAACCAGGTAGACCTCCGAGGGCATCTGCTGCCCGGTCGCCCGGGCCAGGGCCCGCAACACCTCCAAAAGTTTCGGGTGGCGCTGGAACTCCAGCAACGGGCCCGGCGCCACGAACCGGTCGCGACGCGGCAGGATGGACCACAGGATCAGCCCTGCGCCCACCACGCAAAAGACCACCAGCTTGAGGTGGATGCGCCGGGCGTAGGTCAGCTCCAGGTAAGGAAGGTAAAGCAGAAGGCCGGCGACCGTGATGGCCAGGGCATAAAAGCCAATCATCAAGGCCACCGCGACGGCGGCACGCAAGGCAAGCGACGGTGACGATGCCATGGCAGTCTGCCTCCGCGACAGTCCCCGGGGATATGCGCACATCGTACCCGGCTGTATCCCAATGTCAAGTGACCTTGCCGTTGCTGGCGCTGATCTCTCCTGGCTCGTTCGAGGAACGTAGTGTTGCCTGAGGGCAAGCGCGCGCCTGCGGCTAGCGGCCCGGAGGCTTGAATGGGATCCTAGGCCCCTGGGTTCATGGCCCGCTTTGTGGTCTAATGCCGGATGTTGCGGGGCGGCGATGAGCAACCGCGACTCCTGCTGCGGTGCGGCTATCCTGTTTCTGCTGTTGTGCGGGGCAGGGTGTGCCCCTTCGGCGGGGACGCGGTTT
>CAYVGN010000315.1:0-1735 GCA_964451215.1 uncultured Acidobacteriota bacterium | reverse complement strand
GTTTACCATCGCGGTGAACGCGGGGGTGGAGGGCGAGGGGCTCAAAGCGGCCGCCCGCGACTACGCCCGGCTCCACACGGAGCTGGCGCTGGAAATCGTCGAACTGCCCTACGCCAACCTCTTCGAGAAGGAGCTGCTCGACACCACCTTCGCCACCGGCGCCTATGACCTGATCATGATTGACGACCCGTGGTTCCCGCGCCTGGCGGAGAACCACAAGCTGGAGGCGCTGCAGCCGCTGTACCGGGCGCGGGGCCTGGCCGGCCCCGAAGAGGACTTCATCCCCGCCTGCCTGGCGGTCTGCCGCCAGCCGTTTCCGACCGGCACACTCTACGCCCTGCCCTACGTCGGCAACGCCCAACTGTTCTTCTACCGGGCCGACCTGTTCGCCGAGCGCGGTTGGCCGCCGCCGGGCACCTGGGAGGAGGTGCTGCGGGCAGCGCGGGACCTGACCCGGCCCGGCCTCTACGGCTACGTCATGCGCGCCGGCGAGGACAACGCCATCGTCGCCGACTTCATGCCCCTGTTCTGGGCCTTCGGGGCGGAAATGTTCTCCGCCGACGGCCGGGTGGCCGTAGACAGCCCCGAGGCCCTGGCGGCGCTGAAGTTCATGCTGGAACTGGGGCGCTACGCGCCCCCCGGCTACGTCAGCTTCAACGCCGACGAGGTCTCGGCGCACCTGCTGCAGGGCACCGCCGCCATGAGCATCAACTGGCCGGCCTGGATTCCGGCCATGGACAATCCGCACAAATCGCGCGTGGCAGGCAAGATGGCCTTCACCCTGATGCCGTCGGGGCAGCGCGTGGGGCAGGCTGAAATCGGCAACTGGCTCCTGGCCATTCCCCGCAGCGCCCCCCACCGCGACCGCGCCTTCGACTTCCTCCTCTGGGCTACGGCGCCGCCCCAGATGCGCCAGGCAGCCCTGCGCGGCAACCCGCCTACCCGCTTCAGCGTGTTTCGCGACCCGGAACTGGTCCGGCGGTTTCGCGCCTACCCGGCGCAACTGGAGTCGCTGCGGACTTCGCGCCCCCGCCCCCGCACCCCTTACTGGAACGAGATCGAGAACGCCTTCGGCATCTATCTGTCGCAGGCCAATGCGGGCCGGTTGAGTCCGGAGGAGGCGCTGTCGCGCGCCACCCGGGACATCGCAGCGATCATGGAACGAACGGGATGGAAACCATGATTTCAGCTCAAAGCTCAAAGTCAGTCGCGAACCCTGAACTTTGAACTTTGAACTTTGGACTTGAGTATGGCGGCAACGAGCGTACAACCTGGGAGGGCGCTTCCGGCAGCCGCATCGGGATGGGCGGCCTACCGGCCGCTGCTCTGGCTGGCGCCGGCGATCCTCTTCCTGCTCGCCTTCACCATCTACCCGCTTTTGTATTCGATCCAGGTGGCCCTGACCACGACGGCGGCCGGAGTGGGGCCGGTGACGCTGAAGAATTTCACCCGCCTGCTCGACGATCGCCTCTTTTTCATCTCCCTGGGGCAAACCGCCGTCTACACCGGCGCGGCCCTGGTGCTGGAGTTCGGGCTCGGCTTGGCGCTGGCGCTGGCGGCGCACGCGGCCGGCAGCCGGCGCACCTGGTGCCGCCCGCTGCTGCTGGTTCCCATGCTGCTGCCGCCGGTGGTGGTCGGCGTGATCTGGCGGCTGATCTACAACCCCGATTTCGGCCTGATCAACGGCACGCTGAAGTCGCTGGGCGTTCCCACGGGCGCGCTCACCTGGCTCGCC
>CAYVGN010000314.1:0-4363 GCA_964451215.1 uncultured Acidobacteriota bacterium | reverse complement strand
CCACCAGGCGGTCACAGGCCTGCTGGGGGGTGGCGGCCTCGGTCACCACCTGGACGATGCCCTGGTCGGGCACCATGCGGGTGAGGCCGTCCGAGCACAGCACCACCTGGTCGCCGGGCATGACGAAGACCTCGTCCAGGTCCACCTTGACGCTTTCCTCGGCGCCCAGGGCGCGGACGATGATGTTCTGCATCTCGCTGTGCTCGGCCTCTTCCCGGGTGATGAGGCCACGCCTGACCTGCTCCATCACCAACGAGTGGTCTTCGGTGAGCTGCTGGAGGTAGCCGGCGCGCAGCAGGTAGATGCGGCTGTCGCCGACGTGGGCGATGCTCATGACCGGGGGCCGCAGCATGGCGGCGACGACGGTGGCGCCCATCCCGCGCTGGCTGGCGTGGTGCTGCGCGGCCTCCCAGATGACGCGGTTGGAGCGGCGGACAGCGCCAGCCAACTGGTTGGTCAGCTCCGAGAACTCCGGGCTCGGCTCGCCGATCAGGGTGGCCGAGCCGTTGCGCGCCAGATCCCGCATGTGGCGGGCAATCTCTTCCACCGTGATCTTGCTGGCCAGCTCGCCGTAAGCCTCCCCTCCCATGCCATCGGAGAGCACAAACAGCCCCAGTTCCGGGAGGACGCTGAAGTTGTCCTCGTTGTTGCTGCGGCGGCGACCGATGTCGGTGCGCGCCCCCACCTCGAACAACGCCGCGGACGCCGTAAAGGTGTTGGGAGCCGGTTCGGGCCGAGCCGCCGTCGCTTCGGATTGCACGATTCGCAGTCGCATGCTGCCGCTGGGGACGGCCATTCGGGCGCGTCCCGGGTTACCCGGCCGTTGGCGCGTGGCGGCAGAAAGCCATCGCCACCTCTCGGCCCCACCCGTCACCGGGCGCTCCCTCGGTACCCCCGCATTATAAACCCGCGGCGATCCGTGGCGCTCGTTGGCGATCTTGAAAAGCAACGTGGCGATGCATTGCAGCGGATCGGCCGAGCAGCCAGTCCGGAACGACCACGCGGGGCTTCTTCATAGGGGTCCTTGCTCGCTGCACTCCACCCCAGGCCTGCAGCAGGGCAGCGGCCTCTTCAGAGTGCGCGGATTGTAACAAAGCCGGTATGGCCTTGCAACCCGCTTATACTAGCGACGCTTCCGGTGCCGAGCGCGCAGCGTCCTGGCGGAAAGCCTTCTCTACGACGCGGAGGGTCTGCGGATGGAGGCGGTATTGGGCCAACTCGGAGGGCGCCACCCAGCGGCACTCAGAAACGTCGCTGGCCGCGCGGGCCGCGGCGCTGCGGGCCCGGCAGAGGTAGTCTATGAGGACATAGTGGTAGCGCACCCGCTCGGCTTGGTCGCGCACGATACGGTCCAGCACTTCCAGCAGCCCCAGTGGTTCCACCTCCAGCCCGGTCTCCTCTTTCATCTCGCGCCGCAATGCTTCCAGCAGCGTCTCTCCTACTTCCAGGGCTCCGCCCGGGATCGACCACTCGTGCTGGAGGGGCGGCCTGGCCCGTCGGACGAGCAACACCCGGCCCTGGTGGATCACCACCCCACCCACCCCAACCACCGGCTGCTGCGGATATTTTCGCCTCACGCCTGCTCTCTCCCCAGGAGCGTTCTGACCCGCCAAATGCAGCGGCCCGGGCCCCAGCGCGGCGTCGGACCTGGCCCCACTCGTTGCCGCCGCAGCAGCTATGCTATCCGGCGGCGTTCATCGCAGGCAACTGTTTGAAGCCCTTCGGGACGGCAAAAACAGTTCTTGACTGGCTCCTGCCGGGTCTTATATTGAAACGGGAGGTTTAGAACCGCAGGCGACAAAGGCAACTCCAAACACTGACCGGCCACGGTCGTCATGGAGGCAGGAATGGCAATTTGCCCGGAATGCGAGGCTCGGCTGGACCTCGAACAAGACGAGGTCGAAGAGGGCGAGGTGATCAATTGCCCTGAGTGCGGCCAGGAACTGGAAATCGTCAATACCGATCCCATCGAAGTGGAGCGGGTCGAGGAAGAAGAAGAGCAAGAGCAAGAAGACGAGGAGTTGGAAGAGGAGGAAGGGGACTGGAAGTGAGTGGGAATCGTTGCCGGGGCTGTGGCGGCGAAACCGGAACCCGCAGAGGCCCTGCGGGCCGGCTGTTGGTTTGCCTGCTGGCTGCGCTGCTCGCCGCGACCATCTATGGGTTGGGGCCGGAATCGGACCGCCAGGACCAGCCCCGCAAGAAGCGAAAGGAAGCGGCCCCGTACGCGTTGCTGTTCGGCACCGTCTTCGACGAGAGCGGGCGGCTGGTTCGCGGCGCCAGCGTTCGCGTTCGGCAGAAGGAAGCTAAGAAGCAGTGGGAAGCCGTTTCCGACACTCAGGGCGAATTTGCCGTACACCTGCCCGCCGCCCCGGCCGTCTACCTGGTGGAGGCAACCGCCCCTGGGTTCTCGCGCGACAGCAAGCAGGTCAGCTTCACCGCCGATGAACGCCAGGACGTGGTGCTGAGGATTTCGCGCTTGAAGGACGAGGATAGGGAGACACGCAAGTAAGCAAACAGGAATGGAAGTATGCAGCGCCCTTCGTGGAAAGCCTACGTGGCTGGCCTGGCGATTCTTGCCCTGTGGGTGGCGGCGGCGGCCGCGCCCGTGGCCGCAGCGCCCGTTCAGAAGGGTGAGGCGGACACCCGCACGGTGAACGGGCAGGTGATCGACAGGGACAGCAACCCGATTTCCAGGGCGGTCGTCTACCTGAAGAACACACGCAACCTGCAAGTGCGCACCTACATTACCAACGACCAGGGGAACTTCCACTTCCAGGGGCTGAACCCGAACACGGACTACCAGATCCACGCCGAACACGAAGGCGCGTCCAGCCCGACTCGCACCATCAGCTCCTTCGATTCTCGCAAGCAAATCCAGATCACGCTCAAGATCGAAAAGAAATAAGAGCTTGCCGGTGGGAGGTGACGGAAGGCCCCGCCCACTGGCGCCTGGCGGCGGCGACCTGCGAGCGGAACCATGGCGAGCGAGCCCGTGGCTCTCATCTATAACCCGGCGGCCGGGTCTCGCCTGCAATGGCGCCGTCCCCGAGTGGAGGAAGTGGCAGCGGCGCTGCGCGCAAACGGGGCCAGCCCACAATTGCTCCCTACGCGCGGCCCTGGAGACGGCACCCGCCGCGGCCGGGAGGCCGGCGGCCGCTTTGCGGTGGTGGCGGTGTTCGGCGGTGACGGCACCGTCAACGAGGTGATCAATGGCCTGGTCGCCGCCCGCTCCCCGGCCCGCCTGCTCATTCTGCCCGGCGGTTCGGTAAACGTGCTGGCGCGCGACCTGCGCATCCCGCTGGACCCCTGCCGCGCCGCCGCCCTGCTGCGCGAGGGCATGGAGCGCCGTCTGTTCCTGGGACGCGCCGGGCAGCGCTACTTCGCCCTGATGGCCGGCGTCGGCCCCGACGCCTCCATCATCCGCGCCCTCGGCCTGGGCCCTCTCAAGCGCACGTTGGGCCCCCTGGCCTTCTTCCTGGAAGGGCTCCGCCACGCCCTGTTCTACCGCTTCCCCCGGCTCACCGTGCGCAGCGAGGCGGGAACCCTGCACGGCCATTTCCTGGTGGTGGGCAAATCCCCAGGCTACGCCGGCTGGTTTTCGCTGACGCCCGGCGCCGATCCCGGCCAGGTCGGCTTCCAGGTCGCCCTGTGCACCAGCCGCTGCGGGCTGAAGTACTTCTACTTTCTGGCCCTGGCCCTAGCCGGCGCGTTGCCGCGCAGCCGCGACTTTGTTTACTTCAATGCGTCGCGCCTGGACGTCTCCGCCGATTCACCCGTCTGCGTGCAGGTAGATGGCGAATTGCACGACCTGCTCCCCACGGAGTTCACCTGCGACGGCACTTCCCTCCGCCTCCTGGTCCCTTTACCGCCAAGGAAGTAGAAAGGGGAAAGGTAAAAGGGAGGCTATCGCCCGCTGTGCCTGGCAGAAACGACAATGGCGCCGACAAGGCGCATCAGCTCTTCTGCCTCCGCTCGGAGCGCCGCAGTTTGGGCCGCGGTCAGTACACCAGCGGCGGTGAGCAAATTCAGCCAGTACCGAGTCTCAGAGGGTCAGCCCGCCGTCCACGGTCAGGACCTGGCCGGTGATATAGTTGTCGGGCTCGAGCAGAAAGCGGACGGCCCGGGCGATATCCTCTGGGCGGCCGAAGCGCGGGATCACGCCTTTCTCCAGGTACTCGTCGTACTTGCCCGCGCGGATGCTGGCCTCGGCCATGCCGGCGGCGGTGGCGCCCGGGGCCACCGCGTTCACGCGGATGTTGGTCTGGCCTCCCCACTCCCTGGCCAGCACCTTGGCCGCTTGCAGGATCGCCGACTTGGGCGCGGCGTAGGCCAGGCTGCCCTGGAACACCGCAACCGCCTGCAT
>CAYVGN010000313.1:0-4374 GCA_964451215.1 uncultured Acidobacteriota bacterium | reverse complement strand
CATCCAGGTCGGGAACCCAGCCGCTAGCCAGGGTTTCCGCGATCGCGTGATCGCGGCCCCATTGAAGCCTCGAGTTGCTGGGGCAGCTCGTACTGGAAGTGCAGGTTTCCGCGATCGCGTGATCGCGGCCCCATTGAAGGCAGCCTGTCACTGCCATGATGAGCAAGACCAGGTCCGAGTTTCCGCGATCGCGTGATCGCGGCCCCATTGAAGGCGCTTCCACGCCACCCTTCTGCCCTACGGCAGGGTTGTGTTTCCGCGATCGCGTGATCGCGGCCCCATTGAAGGGAGGCTGTTTGCGGCGCATCGGCCGCGAACTGGTTTGTTTCCGCGATCGCGTGATCGCGGCCCCATTGAAGCGCAATCTGACCGGCGTGGCCGCCACCAGCGAGGGTGAGTTTCCGCGATCACGCGGCCAGACGCGCTCGGGCGGGTGGCGCCGTTTTGTAACGTCATACCGTACCACGAGTCCGGTTTTGCCTACACACAGGTGTTGCGCCCTCAGCGGAACAGTTTTGGCGCGAACTCGTTAAGGTAGTCGCGCCAGTTTTCCCAGCTATGCGCGCCCCCGGTTTCCCGGTAATCCGGGCTGAAGCCATGGCGCTTCAGCATCTCCACGGTGGCGTGAGTCTCCCGCAGCAGGAAGTCCTGCTTTCCGGTGGCGAACCAGAAGACCTTCAGTCCTTTCTTGGCCTGGGCATTATCGAGCTGGGCGGCGTGCCGCTTTTCAAAGGGCTCGCGGAACTGCGCGAACAAACCGGAACTGAACACGCCGATATAGGCGAACTTGCTCAGGTTGGTCAGGGCGATGTTCAGCGTCTGCATGCCGCCCATGGAGAGACCGGCGATGGCACGATGCTGCCGGCCTGCCCTCACGCGGTAGCGGCTTTCCACGAGCGGCATGACGTCCTCGAGAAAGTCCTTCTCGAACAGGGCGGTGTCCAGCCCTTTCGGGTCGCCAAAAACAAAAGTCTTCGTGGTGTGGCCGGCCGGCATTACCACGATCATCGGGCGGGCGCGTCCGGCGGCAATCAGGTTATCCAGGATGAACCCGGCATGGCCAACGGTGCTCCAGGAATGGTCGGAGTCCCCGGCGCCATGAAGCAAGTAGAAGACCGGGTAGCGCTTGTTATCGGCGTCGTAGCCAGGCGGAGTGTAAACGTGCATGCGGCGCAGCGTTCCTAGTGCCTTCGAGTGATACCAGACGCTGGCAACCGAACCGTGGGGGACTTCCCTCACGTCCTGGTAATCCAGGCCGGGAACCGCTACCATGCTTTGCACGAAGCGCAGGCTCTGGCTGGCGGCGGGATTGCGTGGATCGGCCACCCGCATCCCGTCGACCAGAAACGAGTAGCGATAAACGCCTGGAGCGACAGGTCCGACACTGGCCGACCAGACGCCATCATCGGCGCGCTGCAATTCAACGCCTTTCATCATCTCGGCAGAGCCGGTAATCCATTCTCCCCGCACCCTCACTGCCTTCGCGTTGGGAGCGTACAGCCGCAGGGTGATTTGGCGGTCGGGCGACACCTCGGGCGAGATCAGCGTGTCGTTGGGACTTGGCCGAAAAGCCGGCACGGGCGGGCTGGGCCGCTCCCGTTCCTGTCCATAAGCACTGAAACTAAGAACAGCCATAGACGCGGCAACAGCCAGCAGAGTGCGGGATGAGTTTCGTCTAGTCATGTGAGCCTCACAGGTTTCGGCCAGCTCCCAGAACAGCAATACTGGGAACGAAAGGGAGAGGCTATGTTACACGGCTTCTCCCTGATTTTGCAGGCCCGTGCGTGGACGAAGCTGCCAACTTCGGATTGACCGGCATGCCCGGCCGAAGGCGGGCAGCCGCGCGCCTGGCAACGGTCGGCAGCGTGGACACCCTCGCCGAGGGCCGCCATCACCAGACGATAGCGGAGATGAAAGCCTTTGTCTTGGGCGCGAAGCATCTCATAATAGGGTGGGCACACGGAACGCCTCGGCAATCGCTGATTCGTCGCAGAGATTGCAGCCCAGACATTCCTGTGCCCTCTTGTTTTATTTGCGCTGGCTCCAAGCCATCTCCCAGGTCAAGCTCCGCCGAGCGGGCGGCGACGCCTTGGCAGCATTGGCTCGGCCTCCGCCTCTGCCTCGCTCTGGCTTCGCCAGGGCTGCCAAGGCGTGTTTGGCCACCCGGTGAAACTCCTTCCGAAGCTTGGGAGCCATCACCCGCAGCCGGGGTTTGGTCACGATGAGCCTGCACCGGGGAACACCCACCAGCAGTTCTTTGCGATGCCGGGCTCGTTTCGGGTAAGATGATCAGAGTCGGGAGGGGGCAGGGCATTTGTTGTCGGCTTGGAGCCGAGGGCTCGGTCGGCGTTGCCAGTCACGAATCCGGCGGGTGAGAGCGCAGCGGAGCGCTGGCGCAGCGATAGCCAGAAGGTACCTGTGCACCTGTGACCTATGGGCTATTGGAACTTACCCCGCTCTTCCCATAAACTCAGGCCGCCGGGTAAGGACCGGGCCGCCCTGGCAGGCTTCGGGCAGCGGGCCGGCAGGAGCGGCCGCTGCCACGGAGCGGGCCGCCCGAGTTGATGGTGCGTGGATGAGACGTGATCGCATCAGAAAGCGTGAAGAACCTGCTCCCCGAGAAGACAAGCGAACCGATGGATGAGCTGAACCCCTGCACGGTCCTGGCGATAGACGATGACGAGGCGGCGCTGGACATCCTGCGCCGGATGCTGGAAGCAGAGGGATTCCGGGTGGATACGGCGATGTCGGCCGCCGAGGCGCTGGGCCGCCTGCGACAAGACAAGTACGACCTGATCCTGTGCGACATGTGGATGCCCGGTCTGTCGGGCAAGGAGTTCTACCAGCGGGTCCGCGAGCAGTTTCCCGACTACAAGAACCGCATCATCTTCGTTACCGGCGACCTGGCTTCGGAAGCCACCTGGGATTTCATCGAAGAACGGCGCCTGCCCTACGTGCTGAAGCCCTTCAGCATCACCCACCTGCGGCGGCAAGTGAAGGAAGTGCTGGGGGAACGGCCGCAACCGGCGCGGCAGGTGAAGCAGGGGGTGGAAGGGCGCCGTCACCGGCGCATCTCCATCAAGGCCAGCGTCCGCATCCGCGAGAAGAGGTGGGCCACGCGGGACCCGGAGATCGCGGCGGTGGTCAACGCCAGCAAGGAAGGCCTGTACTTCCTCACTGACCGGCAGTACCGCGTGGGCACCGACGTCATGCTCTGCTTCCCCTATACCGGGATCAGCGATATTGAGCAGGAAGGGATCGTGGTGCGGGTCGAGGAGCGGCCAGACAACCGGTGGGGCGTAGCGATCGCCATGGGTGAGGCGGCGGTGCAGGCGCGCGACGCGTTCCTGGCGCAGCAGGACCGCCGGCAGCGGCCGGTGGCGCCGCCCCCCGACAGCGTGGTGGACATCCCGCACCCCTACGGCGTGGCGCTGGAAGAGACCGAGCTGTCGGACTTGAAGAAAAAGATGGCGCTGGAGCGGGAAGAGGCGTGCCGGCTGGCCGAAGAGCTGGCCGACCTGCGCGGCACCTACGGGCGCGTCAGCGCCCAGCGCGACCGCCTGGCCTTCGAGGAAGCCGAGCTGACCCGCCAACTCCAGGAGCTGACCGAAGCCAAAGGGCAGATGGGCCAGGTCATCGGCGAGCTGCACGAGCACATGACCACGCTGCAAACGCGGCTGGAGGAGACTGAGGCGATCCGCCACCAGGCCACCCACGACTCGCTGACCGGCGCCTGGAACCGCGGGGCGGTCCTCGACATTCTGATGCGCGAACTGGCGCGCGCCCAGCGCGAGGCGCTGCCCGTCGGCGTGGTTCTGGCCGACCTGGACCACTTCAAGAGCGTCAACGACACTTACGGCCACCTGGCCGGCGATGAGGTGTTGCGCGAGACGGCCCGCCGCATGCTGGCCTCGGTGCGTGAATACGACGCGGTCGGCCGCTACGGCGGCGAGGAGTTCCTGATCGTGCTGCCCGGTTGCGATGCGGCCAAGACCGTGAAGCATGCAGAGAGGATCCGCGCCCGCATCTGCGGCGAACCCGTGCACACCACCGAGGGCGTCATTGCCGTGACGGCCAGCATGGGAGCCGCGTCCAACAGTGAGGCCATTGAAGTGGAATCTCTGCTGCGGGTGGCTGACGCCGCTCTGTACCGCGCCAAGAACGCCGGCCGCAACCGCGTGGAAGCAGCCACCGCCGCCGACCAGGCTCCGGCAGCGATGCGGGCCGCGCCGGACGCTGCCGGCGGGTAAGTCCAGGCCGGCTGTTACCCAACCCCACCTCCCGTCGCCGCCCTTGGCCCGCCTCTGGTGCGCTCCCTCCTCCCGCAGAGCGGGACGCCTCGGATTCCCGCCCATCCATGGCGTGACGGGCAGG
>CAYVGN010000312.1:0-4394 GCA_964451215.1 uncultured Acidobacteriota bacterium | reverse complement strand
CCCCCGCCGGCGACCGTGGTCACCACTGCGGTGGTGGCATCAATCTTTAGGATTCTGGCGGGCTCACTCGGGTAGCTGGCCACCACGAAGATATTGCCCTGGCGATCGCGCGTCACGCCCATGGGGCCACTGAGAGCAACCTCCAGCGCCTTCGATCCTTCCCCGCCGGTTCCGCCCCCGGCGATGGTTTGAATCATGCCGGTGGAGCTGGAAACCAGGCGCAGGCGGCCGTTGGAGCTGTCGGCAATCAGCAGATTCCCGAGCGCGTCGCCGTAAAGACCCGACGGGTAATTCAACTGCGCCCGGGTCGCCGGGCCTCCGTCTCCGGAGAAGCCCGCGATGCCGGTGCCCACCACCGTGGTGATCATGCCGTCGGGGGTGATCTTGCGGATGCGGTGGTTGTTGGAGTCGCAGAAGTAGACATTGCCCAATCCGTCCACCACCGGCGACATAGGGCCGTCGAGCAGCGCCTCGCGGGCCGGAATCGGCAGCGCGTCGTCGAGGCGGGTGCCGCCGCCGGCGATGATGGTGGCGATCCGCGTGGTCGCATCCACCCGCCGGACCACGCCGCCGGCCGTCTCGGCGATGTAGAGGTTTCCCTGAAGATCAACGGCAATCCCTCGCGGAAGGCTCAGCGGCGTGGATGTGGCTGGCTGATTCTCCAGCACCAACCCACCCGCGTATGTGCTGATGATCTGTGCGCTGGCTGAGGAAACCGTTATGAGGAGGAAAACAACGACTACCAGCGCGCCCCGGGAACCCATACGTCACCTCCGCCCCGGAAACCGCTCCGTTAATTGTATCCGCCGTGTCAATTGGGCGGGGATGCAGGGCCCGGCCCCACAGAGCGGGGTCCGGGCCGAACATGGCTTGCTCACGCTCGCGGCTCTGCTGATCGCTCGCCCGGAATTTCAGATATCTGCGCTGACAATTCTCTCCCGAGGGCACTGGCCGTGGGTTTTGGCCGGTGGGCCCAGCAAGTAGTGCGGCTGCACGCCGGCCCTGCCGAGGTGCGCTCCCTGACGGTCGCGCCTCTGATCGGCGGTGCGCTTCCGTAAATCCGAGGCGCGACCGTGAGGGAGCGCACCTCACGCGCCGGCCACATTCTCATGGTTTCACGGCGCCCCGCAGGGGATGGTGACTTCGGTTAGGATTTTGGGACCTGTTACCGGATGGGGTTAAGACAGAGTGAACTTGCGCCAGGAGATCTTGCTCTCGTCGGCTTCGCCCAGGCCCAAGGCGCCGGCCAGTTCGATGTGCTCGGGCTGGGGATTGAGGAAAATGCTGTCTGGGTCGGGATTGGCCAGAGCCACCGGCGCCATGCCTTTCTCCGCGCGCTTCTGGTCAATCACCTCCCAGCCAATCCTGTCCATGGCCACCGGGTCGGTGGCGAAGTACATGGTCTTGTGCTCCCACATGTACTTGCCAACCCTGCGTCCGGGCCCGCCGTGGTAAGCCCCCTGGACGCCGTCGAGGATGTGCAGCACCACCTTCTGCCGGATCACCGGCAAATCAACGACGGCGGGAATGAAGGCGCCGCAAACGTTGAGCGAGCGGCTGATGTGGCTGCGGCTGACGTTGTTGACCAGGCCGTGCGACATGTTCTTCAGCGCCAGCGTCACCCCGGCCGACTGGTGATGCTTCAGCACCCCCAGGTTCACCATCTTGTTGACCTCTTTGGTCAGGAACTTAGCCACGTAGGAGCGGCGGTGGTGCGGGTTACGCGGGTCGGCGCCGGGCAGCACCAGCGCCATCTCCATGTAGTGGTCCGGGTCGTACCCATCCATGTCGAGCTGGAACAGGCCGCCTCTTTCCGAGCCAGCGGTCCAGCGGACGCCCTCTGGCAGCCACTTGTCAAAGCCGGCGCTGAGGAACTCGCGGCGGAAGCGGTCGTAGGCCACAATGTCGCGCGGCTTCACGCCGGCCTGCTTCAGGCCCTCGATAATCTCCCGCAATACCTCGGGCGCAGAGATCACGTACGGCTGGCCCACCGGGTTCAGCTTGATACCTACCACGTCGCCAGGCCCGAAGAAGGCGCGCCAAGCCTCCGCCGGGCTGGGCGCCCCGGTCAACTCCATCAGGCCCTTCGCTATCATCTGCCGGACCGGCTCGGCCTGGTACTGTCCCGACACGATGCAGGCGGGGTGATAGACCGAAACCACCCGGCCACGGTAGGGGCCGGGAATCCCCAGAGCGGCGGTGGGGGCAGGCATTCTTGCCTGTCTCTGGTTGGTGGCAGCCAGCGATCCAGCAGCCGACAAGGCGCTGCGGGCGGAAGCCGCGGCAGCCAGCATGGAAGCGACAAATCCCCTGCGTCCGAGCCGCATAGCTTTTCCCTCCCAGGCAGCAGCTATTCTATCGTAACCTCGCTCTTCTATCGGGGAGGAAAAACGGCGCGAACGCAACGGTCGCAGAGGGCTCAGGCAACCTCGGCGATGCGTGCCTTCAGTTCTTTCAGGTTGACGGGCTTGAAGGTATAGGGGCAGCCGGACTCTTCCAGGAAACGCAACGTCTTCTCGCTGCGATCGCCCGTCAGAAACACCACCCGGCTGACCGCCTCCGGCAGGAAGACCGACAGGAAGCGGAAGAGGTTGGCCCCGTCGAAGCCGGGCATGCGGATGTCGGCCAGGATCACGTCGAAATGCAACTCCTGCAGCCTGCTGATGGCCTCGTCGGCCGACAGGGCCACGTCCACCACGCAGTCCTTCGACTGCAGCATGGTCCGCAGGATCTTCAGCGTGCCTTCGTCGTCGTCAATCGCCAGGATGCGCAGAGGCCCCTGGGTGCGCTTCAGCAACATTCGCCGGGCGGGCGGCACCTTCCATCCCGTGGTCTGGCCGCAATTGGGACAGGCAAATGGGACTGCGCCCTCGGCCAGCAGGCCGGCGAACTGGACGTCATCCAGCGCCTTTTCCTCCTGCTTGCGGCACTGCTCGCACATTAACAGGCAAGCTGGCATACGTACGCCCCCCGGTGGAGCCAACGGCCTCATTGTGTAGAACGCGAATATCCAATGTCAAGGACAGAGGGCCTTTGAGGGCCGCCTGGTACCAATCGTTTACAATCGGGAAGCCCGGCCGGTTGGGAAGACTCGGTGGAACGGATCAGCCATTACGTCGTGGTGGGCTGTTACGCCCTGGCGCTGCTCTACGCGGCCCTGGCGGGCCTGCGGACGGTGAGCGACTTCGACATCGGCTGGCAGATGGCGGCCGGCCGCTACCTGGCGGAAACCGGCCGGATCCCCTACGCCGACACCTTCTCCTATACCGCCCGGGGCCGGGAGTTCATCTATCCCCCTTTCTCCGGCCTGCTGTTCTGGGGCCTTTACCGGCTGGGCGGCTTCAGCGCGCTGTCGTGGTTCGGTGCGGCCGCCTGCGCCGGCACGCTGGCGCTGCTGTTGCGCGGCGCGACGCCGGTCGGGGCAGCCCTGGCGATTGTCGCCGTCCCGGCCATCGCCTTGCGCAGCACCCCCCGGGCGGACCTGTTCAGCACCGTGCTGTTTGCGGCCTTTTTTGGCTTGCTCTGGCGGTATCACCGGGGCTGTCGGACACGGCTGTGGCCGCTGCCGCTGCTGATGCTGGGCTGGGTGAACCTCCACGTGGGGTTTGTTGCCGGCCTGATGGCGGTTGGCGCCTACGTGCTGCTGGAGGCGCTGGAGCTGCCCTTCGCCGCTCGCCGTGCCGCGGCTCGGGCACGACTGCGGCGGGCCGCCCCGTGGCTGGCAGCTTCCGTTGCCGTGACCCTGGTCAACCCCTGGGGCCCGCGCATCTATCTGGCGCTGGTGCGGCAGGAACGTATCCTGGCATCGCTCGCCGATTTTGTGGGCTACTGGCAGAGAACCCGCCTGTCGGCAGCTTCGCTCTCCCAGGCGTTGTCCTGGCGCACTCCGGAGAGCGGCTACTGGTGGCTGCTGGCCGCGGCTCTGGTCGCGGTAGCAGCTTGCTTGTGGGGGAAGCAGTTCGGTGCGGCGCTGCTGCTGGCGGCCGCTGCTTTCTTCTCGCTTCGCTACTTCCGCTTCCAGGGTTACTTCGCGATCCTGGCCGTGGTGATGGCACAGGGGCTGGGAATTGGCCGTATTGGCACAGAGAGCGCGGAGGACCGCGTCCGCTCGGCGGTCGCTCTCGCTTTGCCTCTGCGTCTCTGCGGTTGTTTGCTGCTGGCGGCCGCCACGCTGGCGCTGGTTTCTGTCCGGGTCTCCGACCTGGTCTCGAACCGCTACTACTTCTCCAGCGGCCACAGCTCGGTGTTCGGCCCCGGCGCTTCGTGGTGGTACCCGGAGCGGGCTGCTGCCTTCCTGCTGCGGGAGCGCCTTCCTCGCCAGCTCTTCAACGACTACAACCTGGGCGGCTACCTGGCCTGGCGGATCAGCGCGCACTACCCGGTCTACATTGACA
>CAYVGN010000311.1:0-4396 GCA_964451215.1 uncultured Acidobacteriota bacterium | reverse complement strand
GCCCCCTACCTGGCCCCGGTACCTCATCGCGGCCGCCGCAACGAGCCCGCTTTTGTGGTCGAGGTAGCCCGCCAACTGGCCGCGCTGCACGGAGTAGCGCCGCAGCAGATGGCGGAACAGACGGCGCTTAACTTTTTTCGATTGCTGAGGCCCGACACCTGCCCCTAAACTGATTTGGCTGGCCGGCCTCAATGGCGAGAGGCATTCCTTCCTCTCCTGGAACGGGGAGATGCCGGTCGCTACTCCGAGCCGGACCTTGCGCAGACCATGAGCCCCAGCGCCCAGATGACCAGGGAGGCGATCTTCGAGTTGGTCCGC
The DNA here is from genome assembly GCA_964451215.1 of uncultured Acidobacteriota bacterium. Taxonomy (GTDB): domain Bacteria; phylum Acidobacteriota; class Terriglobia; order JAJPHL01; family JAPKYU01; genus CAYVGN01. The sequence continues at coordinate 4,078 of CAYVGN010000311.1, read as the reverse complement.
GACGACCTGGAGCGGGTCGAACGGGCGTTCGGAGCTGACACAGTGTGCTCGGTGGAGGCAGTGACGGCCATCGGGCACTACCTGCAACTCAGCGGGGGCAAGCGCATCCGCCCGGCGCTGGTGCTGCTCTGCTCGCGGCTTTGCGGGTGCACCGACCCGGCGGCGATCCAGTTGGGCGCGGTGGTAGAGATCATCCACACCGCCACCTTGGTCCATGACGACGTCATTGACGGGGCCGACCGGCGCCGCGGCCGCCCCTCCACCAACTCCCGCTGGGGCAACCACATCAGCGTGCTGGCCGGCGACTGGCTATATATGCAGTCGTTTCAGATCGCCCTGCGCCAGCGGAATTTCCACATCTTGGACCTACTTATCCGCCTCACCCAGATGATGGTCGAGGGCGAGCTGCTGCAGTTGGATCGCTTGGGCCGGATTGGCGTTACCGAGGAGGAGTACCTGGAGCTGGTGAACCGCAAGACAGCCTGCCTGTTCGCCGCCTCGGCGCAGCTCGGCGCAGTGATCGCCAGGCATGAGGCCGCCGAAGAGGACCTGGGAGAATATGGCCGCAATCTGGGCATGGCGTTTCAACTCGTGGACGACCTGCTGGACTTCACCTCCAGTGAGAGCGCGCTGGGCAAGCCTGTGGCCAGCGACCTGCGGGAGGGGAAAGTGACGTTGCCGCTCATCTATGCCCTGCGGTGTTGTACGCCGGAGGAGCGCCGCCGAGTGCAGACGGTGCTGGACCAACGGGCCTTTCACAGTGTCACGCTTGCTGAGATCCTGGAGGTTCTGGAGCGCTACGGCACACTGGCAGCCGTGCGCGCCCGGGCCGCCGAGTACGGGCGGCGCGCCCTCCCGCGCCTGCAGCGCTTTCCCGATTCTCCTTACAGGCGCGCGCTGGAAGTGCTCCCTGACTTTGTCCTGAATCGTGCCCACTAGGAGAAACCGCAGAGACGCAGAGAGCGCAGAGAAGAACCTCAAGTTTCCCTCTTACGATCCCTGTGCGCCGCCTGCCCGTCTGTCGTTTCCAGTTAAACGAGGAGGAAGGGAAATGCTGAAGAGGCGCCTGCACTCCAGCGTGTTGCTTCCTGCATTGTTGCTTGCCTCTCTTGCGCCGGCTGCGCTGCGGGCGCAACTGCCGGAGCCGGCCGCCTGGGCGGCCGCTATCACGCGGGGTTACCGCATCGTCCCCAACGTCACCTACCTGACGGCGAACAACTGGGAGGCCAAGCTTGATCTGTACCTGCCAGCCGGTGTCAAGGACTCGCTGCCCACCCTGATTTACATCCACGGCGGCGGCTGGGTAGGCCTCAGCAAAGAGGCCTCGGTGTTGCAGTTGGCGCCTTACCTGGAGATGGGCTGGGCGGCGGTGAACGTGGAGTACCGGCTGGCCCGCGTCTCGCTGGCGCCGGCCGCCGTTGAGGACTGTCGCTGTGCTCTCCGCTGGGTCATCCGCAACGCCAAGCAGTACAACTTTGACACCGCCAGGTTGGTGGTCACCGGCCATTCCGCCGGCGGGCACCTGGCCCTGACCACTGGGATGCTGCCCGCCGCCGCGGGCCTGGACCGCCAGTGCCCCGGCGAGGAAGAGCTGAAGGTCGCCGCCATCATCAACTGGTACGGCATTACCGACGTGGTGGACCTGCTGGACGGCCCCAACTTGAAAACCTACGCGGTGCAGTGGATGGGAAGCCTGGCCAACCGCGAGGAGATCGCCCGGCGCGTTTCCCCGCTCACCTGGCTGCGTCCCGGCCTCCCTCCCATCCTCACCATCCACGGCGATGCCGACCCCACCGTGCCTTACAGCCATGCCGTCCGACTCCACGAGGCGTTGAACCGAGCCGACGTGCCCAACCAACTGCTGACGATCAAGGGCGGTAAGCACGGCGGCTTCAGCCGCGAGGAGACCCTGAACATCTACGACACTATCCAGAAGTTCCTGGCCAGGTTCGGCCTCACCCGCCGTTGACCTCCTGGCGCGCTGGTCAAAAGGGCAGTGGGATAGGCATTCTTGCTCCTGGGAGGCAGCACAGCAATTTTCTGCAGCCTGCCAGCCCTTCCAATTCCGCCCGACGCTGGCCGCGGCGAGCGCTCTGAAGTAGTCCTTTCTATTCGGGAGGGCGTGTTACAATCGGCGCGCCAACAACCTTAGGGTGGGAGTGGAGTGGCGGCAAGCAGTGTAGAGACGGAGATCAAACTGGCGGTAGCAAACGCGGGCGCGGTGCGGCGGGGGCTGCGCCGGCTGGGCTTCGAGCTGGCGCGCCGGGAATGGGAGCGCGACATCGTGCTGGACACGGCCGACTCCGCCCTCCGCGGGAACGGCTGCCTGCTGCGCCTCCGCCGCCACGGCCGGCGCTGGATGCTCACCTTCAAGGGCCCGCCTTCGCGCGACCAGCGCTACAAAACCCGGCCGGAGATTGAAACCGGGGTCGCCGATGGACAAAGGCTGCTGCGCATCCTGGGGGAGCTGGGTTATCGGCCGGTCTTCCGCTACGAGAAGATTCGCAGCACCTATCGGCAGGGCAAGGCGCGGGCCATGGCCGGCCTGGACGTGACGCCCATCGGTACGTTCCTGGAACTGGAAGGGCCGCGGCCGTGGATCGACCGCACCGCGCGGGCCCTGGGCTTCGGGCCCCGGGACTACATCACCCGCTCCTACGGGGTGCTGTACCTGGAGTACTGCCACAAGCACGGGCGGCAGCCGTCCGACATGGTGTTCGGCTCATGATCTATCTCACCGAACTGCTGCGGGCGCCGGTGGTGGACAAGTCCGGCAGACGTGTCGGGCGGCTCTGCGAGCTGGCGCTGGTCCCGGCCGAAGACCCCAAGCGTGTCTCGCAGTTCGTGGTGCGCTCCCACCGCCGCCGCCTGGCCGTTCCCTATGGGAAGATCGCGGAGGTTTCGGCAGCCGGCGTGCGCCTGGCGCTCAACCTCGAGGACCTCCCGGAGTTTTCCCCCCGCGATGACCAGTTGCTGGTGACCAAGGACGTGCTGGACCAGCAGATCATCGACATCAACGGGCGCAAGGTGGTGCGGGTCAACGACCTGAGCTTCGTCGAGCAGCAGGTGAACGGCTCCTGCGAGGTCCGGGTAGCGGAGGTGGACGTGGGGGTGAGCGGCGCCTTTCGCCGCCTGTTCGAAGGCCTCCTGCCCACCGGGTTGATCCGCAAACTGGAGCAGCCGCTGGCCCACCGGGTGATCCCCTGGGAGTTTGTGGACCTGATCGAAACCGACCCGCGCCGGCGCGTCAAGCTGAAGATCTCGCACGAGAAGCTGGCCCGGCTGCACCCGGCTGACCTGGCCGACATCGTCGAGGAACTGGCCCCGGCCGAACGCGAGGCCATCATCGAAACCCTGGACGAGAGCAAGGCCGCCGAAGCTCTCTCGGAGATCGAGCCCAAGGTGCAGAAGGCCATCATCGAGGCCCTGGACACCGAGAAGGCTGCCGACATCCTGGAGGAAATGGCGCCGGACGAGGCCGCTGATCTGCTGGCCGAGCTGCCCGAAAAGACTTCCGAGCAAATCCTGGAGGACATGCAGCCGGCCGAGGCCGAGGAGATCGAGGAGCTGTTGGAGTTCCCCGAAGACACGGCGGGAGGCATGATGACCACCGACTTCCTCGCCGTCTCCGAGAACCTGACTGTCCACCTGGCCATCGACGCGCTGCGCCACAACCCCGAGGTGACGCGCTCGGCCAACACCATCTTCTTGGTGGACGAGCGGGAGCGGGTGACCGCGGCCCTCCCGCTGTCTCTGTTCTTCCTGGTGCCGCCCTCCACGCCGATCCTGGACCTCAAGCCCGAGCTGTTGCTGTTTGCCCACCTCGACACCTCAGAGCAGGACGTCATCGAGCTGTTTGACAAGTACAACCTGCTGACCCTTCCCGTGGTGGACGAGCAGTACCGCCTGGCGGGCGTCATCACCGCCGACGACGTCATCAGCCGGCTCAAGGCGAAACTGTGACCATGCGCCGGCTGCAGAGATGGAAGCACAGCATCCTGCTGTTCTTCTCGGTGCTGGGGCCGGGCTTCATCACCGCCAACGTGGACAACGACGCCGGCGGCATCTACACCTACTC
>CAYVGN010000310.1:3574-4417 GCA_964451215.1 uncultured Acidobacteriota bacterium | reverse complement strand
CACCAGTACCGCGGGGCCAGCGGCGACGACTACGAGTTTTGGAATGACCTGGCAGACAAGCCGGTGCCCAACGACGGCCGTCCCGATGCCCTGGAGCGCAAGCTGGAACTGGCCTTCCGCGAGTGCTTCCACAACGGCATCTACCCGATCGCCTGGGAGACGCCGCACAACGCCGCCTCGGCCAACACTTACAACTTGCTGAAGAAATACTTCACCGTGTTTAACGAGCGCGTTCTGACCGTGCCGGCGCTGGCCAGCGACCAGTATTTCCCCTATCCGGTGCGGGACATCTACGGGCGCTTCGTGGTGCCGGAAAACCTGGGCTACGTGGCGGCCAACCAGACGGACACCAGCCACGTGGTGGAGCACGCTCGGGCAATGCTGGTGGTGCGCGACGGCCTGGCCACCTTCTACTTCCATCCCTTCATGAAGCTCGACTACCTGAAGGATATGGTGAACCGCATCCGCCAGTTGGGCTACCAGTTCATCTCGCTGCGGGAATTCGCTCCCCGGGTGAGTTTCGGCGAGTGGCAGGTGGCAGTGGCCGGGGCCGACGGGCAGGCGCCGGCGCCGCCCGATCTTAAGACCCGGTCGGGCTACGTGCGGCGGGTGCTGCTGGAGCCGGACGGCAAGGTGAGGCAGGAGACGCTGCCGCTGTCGGCCCTGGCCAGAGTGCCGCGCCAGTTTGAGCCGGGCACCGTGGTGGCCTGGGAGCCGGCTTCCGGCCCCGCCCGGAAGGCCCCGTCGCTGCTGGCGCGGATGCGGGAATGGTTGTGGGGGCCGCCGCCGCGCAACTTCGCCACCCCGCGCAACAGGGAGCTGCCGGTGGCCGCGTTGCTTTGG
>CAYVGN010000310.1:0-3564 GCA_964451215.1 uncultured Acidobacteriota bacterium | reverse complement strand
GGGAACAGGAGGGCTTCGAATCCGTCCTGCGCACCTACGGCTACCCGGTGGAGCGGGTGGTCTTCCAGATCGGCACGGCCCGCCCCTTCGCGCCGGCCGACCGCCTGCTGGTGATCCCCGCGTTTCTCGCGCCACAGCTTTCGCCCCAGCAGCAGATGATGGTGGTGATGCACCTGCGGGCCGGCGGGCGCCTGCTGCTGGCGGGGCGCAGCACGCTGGCCGAGCGCCTGGGAATCGAGTACGCCGGCCACGCCGTCTCCGTTTCCCAGGTCAGCGACCTCGACTACCCGGAGATGTTTTTCCGCTGGGACCCGCCCGAGAAGGTGGAACGCTTCGAAGCGCCCGAAGAGCACATCGCCCTGATGCAGGACCTGGAGACCCGCCAGGTGCTGGCCTTCGCCGCGCCTTTCGCTAACGGCAAGTACCTTTACCTGGCAACGCCGCTGGATTCGGTGACCGGCCTCGGGCTGGCCCGTTACCCCTACCTTGCCCACCACCTCCAGGAGAACTTCAGCGTTCGCCCGCGGCTCACCCGCCCGCGCCTGGAAGCCTACTTCGATCCGGGGTATCGCCAGGGCCTGGACCCGGTGCGGCTCGTCAACTCCTGGCGCAAGTCGGGCATCCGCGCGGTGCACATCGCTGCCTGGCATTTCTACCCCCGCTACCAGTTCCCCTACCGGAACTTCATTGACCTCTGCCACCGTTACGGCATCGCCGCCTACGCCTGGTTCGAGCCGCCGATGGTCACCAAGACGTTCTGGGACGAGCACCCGGAGTGGCGTGAGAAAACAGCCAGCGGCGAAGACGGCCGGGTGGGCTGGCGCTACCTGATGAACCTGTACAACCCGCAGGCCCGCCAGGCCGCCTTCGCCTTCTACCGCCAGGTGATGGAACAGGACTGGGACGGCGTCAACATCGCCGAACTGAACTTTGACGCCGGCAACCCGATCATGGACCCGAAGAAGTACGCGCCCATGAACGACGACGTGCGGCGCGACTTCCGCGCCCGCCAAGGCTTCGACCCGGTGGAGCTGTTCCAGCCCGATTCGCTCCACTACTGGCAGAGAAACCACGCCGCGCTGAAGGCCTTCACCGATTACCGCGTGCAGCTCATCACGGACCTGCACCGCGCCTTCCTTGACGAATTCGAGCGGCTCCGCAGGAAGCGGGACCTGGAAGTGGTGGTGACCATGCTGGACAGCCTGCACAGCAAGACCCTGCGGGCGGCCAACGGCGTGGACTCGCTCGAGATCGTGCGGCTGATGGACCGCTATTCGTTCACCCTGCAGGTGGAGGACCCATCGGAGCACTGGGCCAGCTCGCCGGAGCGTTACCGGGAGTTCGGCGGCAAGTACCTGGGGCTGGTGAAGGAGCGGTCGCGGCTGATGTTCGACGTGAACGTGGTGCCCGACCGCGACGTGCGCCACACGCGGCTGCCCTCGTCGCTGGCCACGGGGGTGGAATTCGCGCGGCTGCTGGCGGCGGCCACCGCGCCCACCGGTCGCGCTGCGGTTTATTCGGAATCCACGGTGACACCGCAGGACTGGGAGCTGGCCAGTTCGGTGCTAGCCGCTGGGGCGCGCCTGGAGCGGGCGGGCGACGGCTGGCGCATTGACGCGCCGTTGGCCGTGGCCGTCCGCGTCTCCACCGACCGCGCCAGCGTCTACCTGGACGGGCGGCCCTGGCCGGTCTACGAGGGCGGCGCGGTACTGGTCCCGCGCGGCGCCCACCTACTGACCTTCTCCCGGCCCTTCGCCTCCTTCCTGGACTTCGAGCAACTGGACCTGCGCCTGCGGTCGCTTTCCGGGGAGCTGCTTTCGGCCGACGCCACCTCGCGCGGCATGATTTTCGACTATGAGTCGCGCGGGCGCTGCCTGGCCGTCTTCAACAAGCAGCCCTACCGGGTGCGGGTGGACGGGAAGGAATGGACGGCCGCCGCCCTCTATGCGCAGGGGGAGTGGTCCATTCCCCTGCCCAGCGGGCGTCACACGGTTGTGGTGGTGGCTAATGAGCCGGCGGTGTTTGCCGTGGAAGCGGCCAGCCTGCTGTTCTCCTCGTTCATCGTCTACTTCGGGGCGCTGAGCTGCGGAAGCATGCTGGTGCTCTACAGCCTGATCCGGCTGCGGCGCGCCGCCCGCGCCCTCCGCCGCCGCTTCCTTCCCCCTGTCCCCGAGACCTCTTCGTGACGCCTGCTCCCAGAACCCTGCTCTTTGGAGTCCGGCAACTGGCCGCCGCTTTCCACAGCCGGAGCTTGCTCCGGCCAGCGGGGGCGCGCAACCTGCGAAATCTGCGGCCCCTTCTGATGGTGATTGCCGGCCTGCTGCTGGCCGGCGCCCTCTACGCCCAGGAAGAGCCCGCCCAGGGGTCGCGCAAGCGGATCTTTGCGCCGGGCGCGTTGCTGGATGACTACGAGGCGGCCGAGCCAGGCAGCGTCACCGTCAGCCTGGGCGGCGGCTACTACAAGGTGCTGGCCGGATACGACGTGGCCATGCCCTGGGCCGACATCACCATTGGCCTCACGCGGCGCATCAGCCTGAGCGCCAACAGTTCCTTCAGCCGCAGCGTGTTCGAGCTGTTCCGCACCAACGCTGTTGGCGACGCCTACGTGAACGCCAAGTTTGTCCTGCTAGCCGAGGGCCGGCGCCGCCCGGGCGTGGCGTTTGAGCCGGTCCTGGAGATCCTGGGCCGGCCTTCGCTGGCCAACAACCTGCTGGCTCCCGACAAGTACAACGCGGCCTTCGGCGGCATCCTGGGCAAGAATCTTTGGGACACCTTCCGGGTTTACAGCCACAGCGGCTATTTCACCCGGGGCATCGTGTTCACCAGCGCGGCGGTGGAGTTCACCCGGCTCAGCCGCCTGACCCCAGTGGCCTACGCCAGCTTCGGTGCGCTGAGCAGGCACCGGGACGCGGTAGCCGAGGCGCAGTTGAACGCCAGCCGGCCGGACGTCGGCGGCACGCTGGGGTTCCGCCTGGCCCGCGACTGGACCGGGTTCGTCAGCCTCAGCCGCAGCCTCGGCCGCCGCGACCTCAACAGCATCAGCATCAGCGTCAGTGGAGGAGTTAGCTACACCTGGAGACCGCGACGATGAGAGCTGTTCCGGCGCTTTCCCTGCTCGTCCTGTTCTGCCCATGGGCGCTGCTTCCAGCCGCGCCACCCGCCTACGTGATCAACAACGGTTCGCCGTTCCTGAGCATCATTGACATGGGTTCGCGCCAGGTGACCGGCAAGATTGACGTGGGTAACAACCCTTCGGAACTGTACATTCTGCCGGACAACCGCTTCGCCTTGCTGACCGAGTACGGCAGCAACAGCTTGAGGAAGATTGATCTGCGGGGTCCGGGCGCGGTGGCTGCCGCCCAACTGGGGACCGGCCCGGGTAGCCTGACAGCGACGCCGGACAGCCGCCTCGCCTACGTGGCCAACGAAGGGTCCAACAACGTGAGCGTGGTGGACATCGCCACCATGGCCGTGGTGAAAACGATCCCCGTCGGGGTGACGCCGGTGCAGGTGAACCTGAGCGGCCGCTTCGTCTACGCCGTCAACCAGGATTCCAACAGCATC
>CAYVGN010000309.1:0-4457 GCA_964451215.1 uncultured Acidobacteriota bacterium | reverse complement strand
CACCTGCTTGTCGATGGCTCCGGGGACCGGGTAAACCTTCTTCTCCAGGCTGCTGGCGTTCTTCACCAGATACTCGACCGACAGGGCCTGGTTGGCGAAGCTCATGTCCATCACCGAGGCGGGGTGCCCCTCGGCCGCGGCCAGGTTGATCAGGCGTCCCTCGCCGAGCAGGTAGATCTTGCGGCCGTCCGGCATCGCGTACTCGTCAACGAACTCGCGGGTGCGGCGCTTGCTCGAGGCCATGCGCTCCAGCGCCGGGATGTCAATCTCGACGTTGAAGTGCCCGGAGTTGGCCAGCACTGCGCCGTCTTTCATCTTCTCGAAGTGCTCGCGGCTGACCACGTTCTTGTTGCCGGTGAGGGTGATAAAGATGTCGCCGAGCGCGGCCGCCTCCGCCATGGACATCACCCGGTAGCCGTCCATCACCGCCTCCAGGGCCCGGGTGGGGTTGACCTCGGTCACGATGACGTTGGCGCCCAGGCCGCGGGCGCGCATGGCCACACCCCGCCCGCACCAACCGAAGCCCGCCACCACCAGCTTCAGCCCGGCCAGCAGCAGGTTGGTGGCGCGCAGGATGCCATCAATGGTGGACTGCCCGGTGCCGTAACGGTTGTCGAACAGGTGCTTGGTGTCGGCATCGTTGACCGAGATGATGGGGTAGCGCAGCACGCCGTCCTTGGCCATGGCCCGCAGGCGGATAACGCCCGTGGTGGTCTCCTCGGTGCCGCCGATGGTCTCGGCGATGGCCTCCGGCCGCTTGCTCAGCCCGGTGGTGACCAGGTCCGCGCCGTCGTCCATGGTGATGTGCGGCCGGTGGTCTAAGGCCGCGTTGATGTGCGCATAGTACCTCTCGCTGTTCTCGCCCTTGATGGCGAACACCGGGATGCTGTAATCGCGGACCAGAGCGGCGGCCACGTCATCCTGCGTGCTTAAGGGGTTAGAGGCGCACAGCACCACGCTGGCGCCGCCGTCGCGCAGGGTGACAGCCAGGTTAGCCGTCTCGCTGGTCACGTGCAGGCAGGCGGCGATGCGGATGCCTTCCAGAGGCTGGTTCTTGATGAACTGCTTGCGGATGGCCTGAAGAACTGGCATGGACTGGTTGGCCCACTCCACCCGTCTCTTGCCCAGCTCGGCCAGGACAGGGTCCTGGATGTCGAACGCGATCTTAGGGATAGAGGACATAGGCTTTAGGCTCCAGGCTTTAGGTTTTAGGCTTTAGGCTCTAGGCTTCAGGCTTTAGGCCCTTGGGGAGCGGATCTGCGCATGGACGTTCCCCGGTTTGGCGACTCCTGCCTAAAGCCTCAGTTCAGCGCGGCACGGCGGCCGAGGTCAGGCCGGCGGCGCTGCGCAACTCGGCCGCCTTGTCGGTCCGCTCCCAGGTGAACTCCGGCTCGGGACGGCCGAAGTGTCCGTAAGCGGCGGTCTTGAAGTAGATGGGGCGGCGAAGCTGCAAGTAGCTGATGATGCCCTGGGGCGTCAGCGGGAACATTTCGCGGATCAGTTCCACGAGCCGGGCCTCGTCCATGGCACCCGTTCCGAAGGTGTCCACCATAACGGAAACCGGCTCGGCCACGCCGATCGCGTAAGCCAGTTGGACCTCGGCGCGGCGCGCGATCTCTGCTGCCACCACGTTCTTGGCGATGTAGCGGGCCATGTAGGAGGCGGATCGGTCCACCTTGGAAGGATCCTTGCCGGAGAAGCAACCGCCGCCGTGGTGGCCCACCCCGCCGTAGGTGTCCACGATGGTCTTGCGGCCGGTCAGGCCGGTGTCGGCGCGAGGGCCCCCAATCACAAACCGCCCCGTGGGGTTAATGTGGTACTTGATGTCCGCCGTGCTGATGTGCTTGGGCAGCACCGGCTTGATCACCTGCTCGATGACCGCCTCGCGCAGGTCGGAGCTGGAAACGGTGTCGGCATGCTGTGCCGAAACCACCACCGTGTCCACCCGCACTGGCCGGTCGTCTTCATACTCCACCGTCACCTGGGACTTGCCGTCGGGGCGCAGAAAATCGAGGATGCCTTTCTTGCGGCACTCGGCCAGCCGGAAGGTCAGCTTATGGGCCAGCCGGATGGGCAGGGGCATCAGTTCCTCGGTCTCGTCGCAGGCGTAGCCGAACATCACGCCCTGATCGCCCGCCCCACCTGCATCCACGCCCTGGGCAATATCCGCCGACTGCCGCTGGATGGCAGCCAGCACCGAGCAGCTCTCATAATCGAAGCCGTAAGAGGCGTCCGTGTAGCCGACTTTCCGGATGGTTTCCCGCACCACCGGCGGGTAGTCAACCTGGAAGGAATCCCTATGCGTGATTTCGCCGGCAACCAAGGCCAGCCCCGTGGTCAACAGACATTCACAAGCGACGCGCCCAGCCGCATCCTGGCTCAGAACCGCGTCCAGGATGGCATCGGAGATTTGGTCCGCAATCTTGTCCGGGTGACCCTCCGTAACTGATTCAGAAGTAAACGGGTAACGGCGGAGACGGGCCAAAGGGACTACCTCCTGAGTTTGCTTTCAGTTATCAGCCGGATGCAGGGTGCCGCAGGCATACCGGCCAATCGGGGCGAATCAAAACGATCAAACTAACAGAACCTCCGGCGGGCTGTCAAACGCTTTCCCCTGCGCGGGCGGAATCCTGGCGCGATCCTGTCATGTGCTGCCCGGAACGGAGGAACCGCAATCGCTCTCGGTGTCAAACCTGCCCGCGATTCCTCGAGGGCAGCCTGGGGCTCGGAACGGAGCGGTTGCAGGCCCCGCCGCTGTTTACTGAACAGGCACGGTCGGTGCCGCACCTCTTTCCGTGGAGAGAGCCCTGGCCCAGAATAAGTCTTTCGCTCAAGGCGCCAGCAAACCTTTTGAAAACAGGCGCAGTAGCGGGTTTCCGGCCGCACGCGCCTGAATACTGCCTGGTTTAGCAACTTTTGCCCACCCAGCGGCGTCTAATGGGCGAGAAGGAGAGAGTAATGGCGTTCGCAAGCAGGAATGTGTCGGCATCGCGGCCGGAGATTCCTCCCCAAGTGCCCGCGTCGAACCGGGAAACGACCGTCGCGAGGGCCAAGCCCTTGCTGATGAAGGTCTATTGCACGCTGTGTACGAGGACGGTGGAGGCCGCAGTGGGCCTGATTTCCACTCTGACTGGGAAAAGGCGTCTGGCCGTGCAGCCCAGCCAAAAGTGTCCGAACTGCGGAGCTTCCTTGGACGCGGCCTTCGTCCTGGGTAACCTGTCCTAGTCCCTGCCCAGCAGGGAGCGGACCTCAGGCTCCCCCACCCAGCGCAACCCCGAGCCTCCCAGCTTTCTACCGCGTAGCCGCGTCGTGAGCGGCTGCGGCGGGCGGCGCTGCGGCTACTCCCAGACGCCTGAAGGCTGACACCCGAAAGCCAGTGCCGTGACCGGTTAATTCCGTTGGTCTTGCCACGAGGTAGCGCCGCCTTCCGGGTGGCAATTGCCGCAGCCGGCAGGATGCCCAATGTCACTTACTTTACCTCTTCGGGTTTCCTGGGGAGCGCAGGCGTCCCGCCTGCCCTGCGTCGGATTCAATGAGTTGCAGGCCATCCCGCAGGGCGGGATGCGCTCCCAGGCAAGGCCAGCCCCTCAAGTAAGTGACATTCGGCAGGATGCCGGCGCTACCCGAAAACACACCTGTCTTGCCGGTCACAGCATTAGCAGCTTGGTGCGGGCTATAATCGCGGGGTGCGGAGCGCGATTGTGCACGCCGATGTGGAGCGCTACCTCTGCTCGTTGGCGCCGGAGAGGGACAAGCTGCTGCGGCAGATGGAGGAGTACGCTCACTACCACCTGATTCCGATTGTCGGCGCGCTGGTGGGCCGGCTGCTGTGGCTGCTGGTGAAGATGAGTGGCGCGCAGCGCATCTTCGAGATGGGTTCGGCCATCGGCTATTCGACCATCTGGCTGGCCCGCGCCGCCGGTCCGCAGGGCGAGGTCTTTTACACCGACAGCAGCAAGACCAGCGCTCGCCGCGCCGCCTGCTACCTGGAGCGCGCCGGCCTGGCCAGACGGGTGCGCATCGGCGTAGGCGATTCGCTCCATCTGCTGCGGGCCACCTCCGGCAAGTTCGACCTGATCTTCAACGACGTGGACAAGCACCAGTACCCGGAGGTTTTTCCGCTGGCCCTATCCCGCTTGCGTCGCGGCGGCTTGCTGGTAGCCGACAATACGATCTGGTCAGGCCGCGTCGTTCGCCAGCGCCGCCCCGACCAATACACCCGCGGCGTTCTTGAGTGGAACCGCCTCTGCTGCTCCTCTCCGGAACTCCACACCGTGATTATTCCGCTGCGCGACGGCGTCTCCGTTTCCCTGAAGCTGTGACCGAGGCTGCCTGCTGCCTGCTGCCTGCTGCCTGCTGCCTGCTGCCGGCTGCCGACTGTACAACGACACGGATGCGGTTGGCGGCGGCGTCGGAGAAAATGACGCTGCCGGCGGAATCCACGACGATGCCTTCCG
>CAYVGN010000308.1:3645-4478 GCA_964451215.1 uncultured Acidobacteriota bacterium | reverse complement strand
CGCGTAGTCTTCACGGCCGTACTCAAGGGAAGAAACTAGGCGGTCACGGTACTAGGCGGTCACGGTACTAGTGCCGTGACCAGTTGAAAAGGCGGTCCCGCAATGCGAGATAGCGCCGGCATCTTGCCCGCATACTGCCGCGGGCCGCCGAGACCGCGGCGCTACAGGCGGTTGCAACGAAATTAACTGGTCACGGTACTAGCCGGGTTTCTGGGACGTGGGCCCTGGGACCTGGGAGCCGACAGAATCGTCCAGGTTGACCTCGAAGAACATCAGGGGCTGGAAATCGTTCGCCCAGACCAGGCCGGTCAGGTAGAGGCGAGAGCCGGTGATCCAGTCGCGCTCACCAACCTCGAAGTAGAAAAAGCCGCTGGCCGTGGACCGCGGCGGCACCATCCGCAGGTTGAACTCGTGCACCTGGACCTCGATGCCCTTGCCCAGGTCCGGCTTACGCCCCCTGGGGAAGCGAGGGACGGGCGAAGGCACCGGGTCGCGCGAGTAATCCACCGTGCCGCGCAGGCGGCGAACGACGAGGTCGGCGGGCGTGGGCTCGATCTTCTGCCGGTCGCGGGTCAGCAGCTGGATGGCCATGTTATCCAGCCGGATCGCTTTCTGGCTGTCGTTGGTGATGACCAGCAGCACGGGCAGAAAGCCCGCGCGGCGCAGGTCCAGCTTGCCGAAGGCCGCCCGGGTTTCGGCGGGGGTGTCAAAGGGTTCGGCGGCCACCACCACGCCCTCGTGCGCGTCGCGCGCCGGGTAGGAGCTGGCCGGCTGCGAGCGGAACAGCAGCCGCTCCTTCTCCCCCGCCGAAACCCGGGCGGCCTTCGGCAAGC
>CAYVGN010000308.1:0-3635 GCA_964451215.1 uncultured Acidobacteriota bacterium | reverse complement strand
GATCGATTCCCACAGCCATCCCACGACGAGGTTCGCCGGCAGCAGCAGCAGGCCGGCCACAGCTACGATCCAGGCAGCCCTCATGTGGCAATTATCGCGACGAGGGCTGCTGTTCATCAAGGTATAATGCCGCTTCATACGACGCGCTCTTGCCATTCTTATGCGCCGGTTGGCCCGCTCGCTTGCGCAGCTATGTACCTGATCTATAGCCTGCTGCTGGCTCTGGCTGCCTTGCTGGCCTTTCCCTGGTTCCTGTTCCAAGGTCTGCGCCATGGCAAGTACCTGGCCAGTTTCCGCGCGCGGCTGGGCCGGGTACCGGCCTCGGCGCGCGCCTCCTGCCCGCCAGTCGCCGCGGCGAGCAGGGCGCTACAAGGAGACGCGATCTGGCTGCACGCGGTTTCGGTGGGCGAGTTGCTGGCCTGCCAGGGACTGGCGGCGGCCCTGAAGCAACGTTTCCCCAGCCGCCCCCTGGTGATTTCCACCATCACCGAAACCGGGTTCCGGATGGCCCGCCAGCGTCAGGAAAGCGGGGCGCTGCCGGCCGAGGCTGTTTTCTTCTGCCCGTTCGATTTCCCCTTTGCGGTGCGCCGGGTACTGGCGCAGGTGCGCCCGGCGCTGCTGGTGGTGGCCGAGACCGAGTTCTGGCCGAACCTGTTTCGTGAAGCGGAGCGAGCCGGAGTGCGCGTGGCCGTGGTCAACGCGCGCGTCTCCGACCGCGCCTTCCCTCGCTACCGCCTCTTCCGCTTCTTCTTCCGCGACGTTTTGAACCGCGCCTCGCTGCTGCTAGCGCAGTCCGAGGAGGACGCGCGGCGGCTGCGCGAGCTGGGGGGCGATCCGGGGCGCGTATGCGCCACCGGCAACCTCAAGTACGACCAGCCCAGGCCTCCGTCCCTGCCCGTCTGGCTGGACCGCCAGGTGATGCAGTGGACGGCGCCGGGCGCGCTGCTCGCCGCCAGCACCGCCGCCGGAGAAGAGGGGGTGGTGCTGGAGGTGTTCGAGCGCCTCCGCCGCCAGTGGCCGGCGCTGCGGCTGATCCTGGCCCCGCGCCGTCCCGAGCGGTTTGAGGAGGTGGGGCGCATGGCCCTGGGGCGCGGACTTCGCCTGGCGCGCCGCTCGCAACTGCAGCCCGAGGGGCACGGAATCCACCCCGATGCCGCCGCCCTGCTCCTGGACACCGTGGGCGAATTGGGCGCCTTCTACCGCTACGCCACCGTGGCCTTCGTCGGCGGCAGCCTAGTCCCTCACGGCGGGCAGAACATCCTGGAGGCGGCGCTGTTCGCGCGCCCCATTGTGGTGGGACCGTACACGCACAATTTCCGCGAAATCACCGCGTCCTTCCTCAAGGCGGGGGCGCTGCGGCAGGTGGCATCGGGCGCGGAGCTGGCAAGCGCCCTGGAGGAACTTCTTCGGAGCCCAAAGCAGGCGGAAGCGATGGGGGTGGCCGCCCGGCAACTGCTGGAAGCCAACCGGGGAAGCACCGGGCGCACCCTGGAGGCGGTGGCCGAGTTGTTGGAAGAGGGGCAACCTCGCCTGTCCCGCTCGCCGGCAGGGATGGCGATATGAGCCGGAGCCGGGGCATGGCCAGGACAGTGAGCGCGCTGCTGTGGCCGGCGGCCCGCCTCTGGTCGGCGGCCGCCCGCGCGCGAGCGGGCCTGTACAGAACCGGCATGCTGCGCCAGCGCCGCCTGACTCGCCCGGTGGTCAGCGTCGGCAATCTTTCGGCGGGCGGCACCGGCAAGACACCCTTCGTGATCTGGCTTTTCACGGCGCTGCGTCAGCGCGGAGTCCGCCCCGCGCTCCTGACTCGCGGCTATCGCCGGCAGAACACACAAAGCCCATGGCTGCTGACGCAGGCCGGGGAGGCCGCTGAGGGCGCGGGCGACGAGGTGCAGGTCATGCTGGGCCATGGTGTAGCGCCCATTGCCGTGGATGCCGACCGGTTCCGGGCCGCGCGGGCGCTGGAAGCGCAGTCGAGCGGCGGCATTGACCTTTACCTTCTCGACGATGGGTTCCAGCACCTGGCCCTGGCCCGGGACCTGGATATCGTGCTGCTGGACAGCTCCCGGCCTCCCTGGGAAGACGACCTGCTGCCCGCCGGTCGGTTGCGCGAACCAGCCTCCGCGCTCGCCCGCGCCGGCATGATTGTCTTGACGCGCGTGCAGGCCTGGACCAAGGTCGAGCCGCTCCTCGAAGGCGTCCGGCGCTACGCGCCACGCGCCGAGACTTATCTGGCGCGCACCCGGCTGGTCGGGTTTCGCAACGCTGCGAGCAGCGATGCCCGTCCGCAAGGTCCCGAAACCCTGCTGGCCTTTGCCGGCGTGGGCAGCCCCGAGGCCTTCTTCGCCGACCTGTGCGTGGCCGGATTCAAGGTCGTAGCAACCGCACCGTTCCCAGACCATCACCGCTACTCTGGGCGCGACCTGCGGCGGCTGGAGCGACGCGCCCGGGAGGTGGGAGCCGAGGCGCTGGTCACCACGGAGAAGGATGCCGCCAATCTGCCGCGGCAAGGCGCTGTGGGAGTGCCGTTGCGCATCGTGGAAATGGACCTGGATGTGGAGCGCGGCGCCGACCTGGTCGCCTGCGTCCAGCGCCTGGTCTAGCGATGAAACAAGTCCAAAGTCAGAAGGTGTTTGCCGGACTTCACACTCCCGGCTTTGGACTTTGAACCTTGGACTTTGAACTGTTTGGGATGAATCCGCTGGCCGGTAAGAGGAGCATTCTGGTACGGTCCACGAACTGGGTGGGCGACGCGGTGATGAGCCTGCCCGCGCTCCAGGAGCTGCGGCGGGCCTTGCCGGCGGCCCGCATCAGCGTGCTGGCCCGGCCGTGGGTGAGCCCCATCTTCGAGTGGGAGCGGGTGGCGGACCGGGTGCTGCTCTATCCGGTCGGCCGGGGCGAGTGGCGCAAGACAGCGCTGGCGCTTCGCGCCGAGCGGTTCGACGCCGCCCTGCTGCTGCAGAACGCCTTCGAAGCCGCCCTGGTTGCGTTCTGGGCGCGCATTCCGGTGCGCTGCGGCTATGCGCGCGACGGACGGCGCTGGCTGCTGACGCACGCGGTGGCCGTGCCGCGAGCCGAGGAGGTTCCGGAGCACGAGTGCTACTACTACCTGGAATTGCTGCGGCGGCTGGAGGTGCTGGGCCAGTTGCCCCGAGTCTCGGAGATTCGCCTGTCGCAGCCGCCCCCGGCCGAGGCCGGGCGCGCGCGGCTGGCGCAGTTCGGGGTGGCCGGCCTGGCCAGCGCCCCGCTGGTGGGCATGAGCCCCGGGGCGGCCTTCGGAGCCGCCAAGCGCTGGCCGGCCTCGCGCTTTGCCGCCGTGGGACGCGCGTTGGGAACCGACGGCGCCCGCATCGTGCTGTTCGGCAGCAACTGGGAGCGAGCGCGGGCCGAAGCCATCGTGGCGGAGATCGGCCCGGCCGCCTGCTCGCTGGCCGGCCGCACCTCCCTGGGGGAGTTCCTGGAACTGGTGGCCGGGTGCGACCTGTTCCTGACCAACGATTCCGGCGCCATGCACCTGGCCGCCGCCGCCGGCGTCCCGGTGCTGGCCATCTTTGGCCCCACCGATGAACGCGGCACCGCGCCGCTGGCCCCGCTGGCCCGCATCATCAAGAAGCCGGTCGCTTGCAGCCCCTGCAAGC
>CAYVGN010000307.1:0-4486 GCA_964451215.1 uncultured Acidobacteriota bacterium | reverse complement strand
GTGATAGATTCGGTGACCACGCTCTCGCCCACTACGATCCTGAACCTGCGCGGCTCTTACAACCGCTTCATCGAGGCCGCCTACCGCACCCGCGCCATGGGCTTCGACATGACCTCTTTGGGCTTCCCGGCCGCCCTGTCGGCGGCGCGGTCGCAGGCGATGGTGCTGCGGATCGAGCCCGACCAGTACCGCGAGTGGGGGCCCAGCGGCTGGAACGAGCAGATCACCAACACGCTCAGCTTCCAGGGCAACCTGTCGCGAATGGTGGGTAAGCACTCCTACAAGGCAGGCGTGGAGACGCGCGACCTGCGGGTCAACATCAAGGGCAGCGGCTGGGGTGGCGGGCGCTTCACCTTCAGCCGTGACTTCACGCGTCGGCTGCCACAGTACTCGGAGGCTACGGCCGGCAGTTCCATTGCTTCCCTACTGCTGGGCTACCCCAATGGCGGCCAGGTGGAGAACAACGCCTTCCTGGCGTTTCGCTGGGGCTACTACGCGGTCTACCTGCAGGATGACATCAAGCTCACCTCCAAGCTGACGGTAAACCTGGGCGTGCGCTATGACTACGAGTCGGCGCCCACCGAGCGCTATGACCGCATGAACCGCGGCTTCGGCTTCGACCAGATCAGCCCGCTGGCGGAGCAAATCAAGAACGCTCCGGGGCTGTCGGAGTGCCCGCCCTGCGCCACCCTGAAGGGTGGGCTGTTGTTTACCGGCGTGGCCGGCCAACCGCGCCAGGCCTTTGACGCCGACCGCAACAACTGGCAGCCGCGCGTGGGCGCCGCGTACCAGTTGAGCCGCCGCACGGTGCTGCGTGGCGGCTATGGCATCTACTACATGGCCCAGGCCGAAATGGGCGGCTCCACCGGCTTCAGCATCAGCACGCCGTATGTGGCCACCACCGGGGGCGGCGCCGCCGGCTACATGCCCGCCAACACGCTCAGCAACCCGTTCCCCACCGGCGTCTTGACGCCGCCGGGCGCTTTGCAGGGCCTGTTGACCCAGGCCGGCAGCAGCATCACCTTTAACCTCGCCAACCGCCGGCTCCCCTACGTCCACCAGTTCTCCTTCGGCTTGCAGAGGGAACTGCCCTGGAGCATCAAGCTCGATGCTTCTTACGCGGGCAGCCGCTCCCGAGCGCTGATGACCAATGAGTACAACGCCGGCGGAGCGCGTGGAATCAACAGCAACACGGTCGAGCAACTAGCCCGGGCGCGCCAGGACTCCCGCTGGTACACCCAGGCGGTTGCCAACCCCTTCGCCGGCCTGCTGCCCGGCACCGGCCTCAACTCCGCCACCGTGGCCCGCTCTCAGTTGCTGCGGCCTTATCCGCACTTCTCCGGCATCACCCAGGGCCTGGAGAACGTGGGCAAGACCTGGTACAACTCGCTGCAAATGATCGTGGAGAAGCGCTTCAGCCACGGGCTCACCATGGTCAGCTCTTACGCGCTCACGAAGAACATCGAGGAGATGGGCTTCCTGAACGACCAGGACCCCAAGCCCACCCGGGCGCCGCTCAGTTGGGACCGCACGCATCGCTGGGTGTTCAGCGGCGTTTACGAGCTACCCTTCGGCAAGGGACGCCGCTTTGGCGGCGGACTGGGGAAGGGTCTGAACCTGCTGGTCGGTGGTTGGGAGTACAACTGGATCGTCACCATGCAGTCAGGCACTCCGACGACTTATTCGAGCAGCGTGGACCTCATCGGCAACCCGAAAATCAGCCATCCCACCATAGACAACTGGTTCAGCACCTGCGTTCTGCAGCTCGACGGCACCAGCCGGCAACCGAACGCGGCCCGCAGCGGCTTTGAGTCTTGCAGCAACCCGGTCTGGGCAATCCGCGCCCCTTACACCCTGCGGACCATCCCGTTCCGTTCCGGCCAGATCCGGAATCACTGGGCCAAGCAGTACGACATGTCGCTCAACAAGACGTTCTTCATCACTGAGCGTTACCGGGCCCAGTTCCGCTTCGAAACGTTCAATACCTTCAACTCTCCGATCTTCGGGGGACCAAACACCGACCCGACCAGCCCGCTGTTCGGCTACGTGACGCCGAGCCAGAGCAACTTCCCTCGGCATATCCAGTTCGGCTTCAAGTTCCTGTTCTGACTCGGAGCATCGGACTTCTCAACCGGGGAGACGTAGAGGACGCAGCGAAAAGCGCAGGGGAGTTCTGCATCCTTCTGCCAAATACGTGGTTGGGCGGCGTGCAGGAGCTGTCATGGCGAGCCTGGTGCCCTTTCACTCCTGGTGGTTCATTTCTCGACAGGCTCAACGGCCAGCCGGGCGGGTGCCGACACCTCCAGGCCCTCTTTCAGTTCCGAGCCGAGGCGAACCTGTTGGCTGCCCCGAAGGGCATCGGTGATGCGGTAGAGTCTGTTTTCATCCACGGTGAACCATTCAGGCCACTCGTTGAGCCGGACATAGTTGCGGTCGAGATTCAACACGCGGCGGTGGCGGGCGAAGTCGAAATGGAGCTTGCCGCGCCAGGGTGGTTGGGGACGAGCATTGCTGCCCGTCCCGGTGCTGCCCGCCGGGGGCGGCCCTGCATCCTGCAGCGAGACATAGAGGCCGTCGCCCTCGCGGTGCGCGCCCAGCCGGAGGCCCTCACGCCACTCCTCCAGGTAGCAGCCCTGCGTCTTGTACAGGGCGTAGAGCAGCAGCGTGCGGTTCCAGTTGCCGTCGCCATACCACCGCTCGATGGTGCCGTCCGGCTGCTGGAAGCGGATCAGCGTGCGCATTTCGGTCTCGATCCAGTCCAGCGCCTCCGGCACCGGCTCACGCGCTACCAGGTAGAGCGCGCTCTCGATGGAGTCGGCGTAGCCGTCGTGGCTGCCGCCCTCCCAGTCGTAATCACGGTACCTGGGGAGGCTCTTGAGCACCCGCAGAACGGCCTGCCGGTAACGGCTTTCCCCCGTGGCCATGTAGAAGGTGTAGACAGCGCCGTACACGTAGCCCCAGTTGTCGGACAGGCCGCGGTTGAGCGGCTCCAGGTCCGAGCAGCGTATTTCGTTATAGAGCATGCCGTCGGGGTTAGCTGACTCCAGGATGCGGTCCAGCATGCGGGCCAGGGGCGCACGGTAGGAAGCCGCGCGCTCTGCCTGCCGGTAGTTCTCCAGCGCATAAAGCAGCACCAGGCCGACCACGATCTCGTTGCCGTGGTCGCGCAGCCGCATCCGGTCGGGCCCCTGGTGCCTGGAGAAGTCCCAGGTGTAGCCGGGCAGGCCGTGGTTGCGCGGCAGCACTTCCCGGATGTAAGCATCGCCGATACGCTCGGCCCACTGCAGGAACCGCCGGTCGCCGGTCATCGTTGCCAGCCGGACCAGCGTCTGCAGCATGTCTCCGTTGAGTTCGGCGCCGGAGTCGGGCAGCTTGCCGAAGTCGCTCTCCACCGCCGCGTGCTCCATCACCGCCGCGGTCATGTCCGCCATGCGGTAGAACCACGGCGTGCGCCCCAATAGCTCGGTGATGGCCAGCAGCCCGTCCTTGGCGTACTCGGCCGCGCCGAACAGGCTCATGGGCCCGAGCTTGCCCTCCTTCAATTGCAGGTTGCCGGGGATGCCGTCCACGACGTTGGTGTAGCGAACCTCGTTGCGCAGCATCTGCGGCATGCGGCCGTGGTAAAGGGCACGGTCGGTGAAGAAGGCAGTGGCCACCAGGTAGGGGTAGTTATCGGCGCCAGAGTTGTGCGGCGTGTAGAGGTCCAGCGGCCGCTTGCCGCGCTGGTAGCCGGGCAGGTAATCGGGGAGCAGCAGCGTGTGGGGATCAGCGTAGGCCAGCCAGGCGTGCAGCATCTTCCGCGTGCGCCGGAACACCTCCTCGGAGCGCGCGCCATTCTCGGCTGCGGCTTTGAAAGCTTGGTCCTGACTGCCGGTAGCTGCAAGGGGAGAAAAGGCCAACAAGACGAGTAACAGCAACAGCCACATGGCCTAATGGAACCACAAGGCCGCGGAGACTCAAAGGCGTTTGTGTCCTGGCGGCGATTCCGACAACGTGGTGTCCGACCACAAAGCCTGTGAACGCGAGCCGCGACCGTAAGGCAGAGCATGGCAAGCGAGGACCGCTCCGCTGCTCGCCGCGGCGACTCGCGGCTCGGATTCGTGGGCTACAGGCTCCGGGAATCGGCCACCTCAAGCCCAGGCCTGAAGCCTGAAGCCTGAAGCCTGAAGCCTGAAGCCTGAAGCCTCAAGTCAGCCCTTGATGACGCCCATGGGGCGGAGCCGCGCCACCTTGAGCGCCAGGCCGGCGTTGTGGACCACTTCGATGACGGCATCCACATCCTTGTAAGCCTCAGGCACTTCCTCAAGGATGCCGTCGCGGGTCTCGCTTTTGACCAGGATGCCCTGCTGCTCCAGCGCCTTCTCCACCTCCCTGGCATTGCGCCCTTTCTTGGCGGCGGTGCGGCTCATCATGCGCCCGGCGCCGTGGCAGACGCTGCCGAAGGTCTCGCGCATGGAGCCCTCGGCGCCCACCAGCACCCAGGAGG
>CAYVGN010000306.1:0-4497 GCA_964451215.1 uncultured Acidobacteriota bacterium | reverse complement strand
CGGCCGGGACTCGGCTTTTCTTCGCAAGCTGGCGGAACGGGAGCTGCTGCGCGGGCTGCTGCGGCTGAGGCTGCCGGCGGAGGTGCGCCTGGCAGACGCCGGGAGCCGCCCGGCGCCCGGCGACCTGCTCATCCAGCTACGGGTAAACCCCGGCGAATTCCGAAACCCGGAGTCGTATTCGGTCAGCGCGCAGCGGGAGCGCCTGCTGCTTGAGGCCGCCGGAGAGCGGGCCTTGCTGTACGCCGTGTATGACTTGCTGGAGCGCCAGGGCGCGTTCTTCGGGATTGACGGGGAAAGCTACCCGCTGGAGCCGGCGCGGGAACTGCGGCTGCCGGCCGCCCAGCCCTGGACGGCCACGCCTCGCTTTGCGGTGCGCGGCCTGCTGCCCTGGCCCGACTTCCTGAACTGCATCACCGTTTACAACGAGGAGGATTTCCGCGCCTACTTCGAAGCCATGCTGCGGATGCGCTTCAATACCTTCGGCATGCACGTTTACGGCCAGGGCAGCCAGTGGGCCGAATCCTACCTGTCGTTCGAGTTTGCCGGGGTGGGGCATCTGGCCTTCCTGGACACCACGGCAACTCACCGCTGGGGCTACCTGCCGCAGCGGACCTCGCGGTTGTTTATGGGCGCGTCGGAGTTCTACGACGGCGAGGTGTTTGGCTCCGACGCGGCGCGGCTGGCGCGCGACCCGTGGGAGGCGGCCGAGCGAGCCCGCCACCTGCTGCGCCGCGCCTTCGGCTTCGCCAAGCGCCTGGGCATGCGCGTGGGCATCGGCTTTGAGCCCTACCAGATCCCCAACGAGATCCTGCGGGCGCTGCCGCCGGAAGCCAGGCGGGAAGCCCCAGCGGGCAAGCCGGCGCCGCGGCCCCGGTTCGATATGGAGTCGCGGACGGCGCGCCAGCTTCTGGAGTCTCGCCTGGCACAGCTGCTGGAGGCCTATCCCGACGCCGACGACCTCTGGCTTTGGGAAGACGAGGGAATGACCTGGGAGAGCCGCCGGACCCAGGTCCCGCTGTCGGTAACGCCCTTTCTGCAAGCCCACGACTGCCTCCGCCGGCAGGCCCCGCAGAAACGCCTGGTGGTGGCGGGATGGGGTGGCGTGGTGCGCCACTTTGCGGAATTTCACCGGAAGCTGCCGCTGGAGGTGATCTTTTCCTGTCTCAGCGACCAGCTCGGCTGGGACCCGGTGGACGAGGTGTTCGGGAAGCTGGGAGAGCGGGAGCGCTGGCCCGTCCCCTGGCTGGAAGACGATCCCGGCATGTGGCTGCCGCAATTCCACGCGCACCGCTTTGAACGGGATGTGAAGCGGGCCGCATCCCTCGGCTGCCAGGGTGTGCTGGGCATTCACTGGCGCCACCGCATCGTAGACCCCACGGCCGGCTTCCTGGCTCGCTCCTGCTGGGATGCCCAACTGGCCCCGGTGGAATACTACCGGGCCTACGCGCGCACCCAGGCCGCCGGCGCCCGCGCCGACCGCCTCGCCGAAATCCTGGCGGACGTGGACCGCAACCGCACCATCCTCTCCACCTTTACCGGGGAGTTCAAGGATGGCCACGCCGTCACCCGGGAGTTTGCCGGCGACTACAACGAAGCTTTCACCTACTGGAACGACTACGCCCCTGCGCCTGCGGTGCTGGAATCGCAGGGGCGAGTGGCTGCCGCCTTGCGGGACCTGGCGGACGCAGCCCCAACGCCGGCGGAAGCAGAGCGGCTGGAGTACCTGGCGGGCCACATCGAGTTCCTGGTCCCTTACGCGGAGGCCTGGACCCGGGCGCACGACCTGCACCTGCTGCTGAAGCAGGCCGGCGAGTTGAAGAAGGCCGGCAAGACGGAAGAGGCGCGCCGGCTGGTCGCCGGCGAGGCGGTGCCCCTGTGGCTGCGCCTGGCACCCGAGGTGCGGCGCGCCGTGTTGCGCTTCCAGCGCATTGTATCTACCCGCAACGACCTGGGGACCCTGGCTTCGCTGCACAACAAGTTTGTGCGCCTCAGCCTGGTGCGCCTGCCGCTGTCGCTTCAGGAGTACCTGGGAGAACTGCCCGAGGCGGTTCAGGCACTTCTGGCCGAGGTCACGTGCCCCGACACTCAGGCGCCCGCCCGGCTGTTCCTGCCCGCCCGGCCGGGCTTGTTGTCCAGGGGGGAAGAGGTGCGCCTGCTGGCGGTAGTGACCGGCGGCGAACCGGTCCACCGTGTAACGCTGCACGTGCGGCCTGGCGGCTCGGCGACCTGGCTGGCTGCTCCCGCCAGGCTGCTCGGCAGGAGGACCTACCAGGTCTACCTGGGTCCGCTCCCGCCCACCGCCCGCCTGGCCGAGTACTACGTCGCGGCCGAGGTGGGAGACCAGAAGCTGGTGTCCCCGCCCGGGGCGCCGCAAGACACCTATCGGCTGACTCTCGTTTGAGCACATGAGCGCAAGCTTCTGGAGCGGGCTGGCTATCATCCTCGCCAGCGGAATGGGCTACCGGGGGCGGGGCCAGGGTGATGGGCCGCTACGGCACCTCCATCGGCTATGCCATTTACGTCACAGTGCTGCTGCTGTGGTCCACCACGCTGGGCCTGCTCACCGGCGAATGGAAAGCGGCCACGGCGTCAACGCGAGGGAGAATGAAGCTGGCCGTGGCGGTGATTCTGGCTTCCGTGCTGGTTCTCAGCGGCGCGGGTTTCTTGTCCTGAGCCTTCCTGCGTCGCGCCAGGCAGCAACCAGCGGCCAGGAAAATACCTTCGGGTGGAGAGGGGCCCCTTTTGCCAGCAGTTCGCCAATTCCTTGCCGGCCTGACGACTTGGCGGTCAGGCGGAGCCTGCTCTTGCCCGGCGCCTGCAGCGCCTGGTTAGGCGGCCTCCTGGCTACCGAAGCCGCATGCGATCAGAAGCGCACGCTGCGCTTCAGGCCATCGCGTCTCTGGCAGAGTGCACAAGACTGCACCGATGCGATGCCGTTGCGCCAGCGACACGTGATCAAAGTTCAGCGCGCACGCAACAGGCATGCCGTCGTCCGGCGTCAAGACCACCTCAGTCGTCAAACCCCGAATTGTTCGCGTAGCGGGTACGACAATGATCTGGTCCAGGCGGTCGATGACCTCGTTTCGCGTAAGGACCAGAACCGGCCGGCGCTTGTCGGGAAGCCGAAAGGTGTACCACCGGATTTCGCCACGCTTCACCCCACATCCTCCCAGCCCTCTGCGTCCCAGGCAAGCGGCTCCTCCTCCGTCGAGAACTCGTCGTGAGCGGGTGGCACCGACCGATAAACGAGCGCGTCAGCACCCGGAGGCGAGGTAATCAACCGCAGCAGACGAACACGTTCCTGCGGCGTCAGGCACGCAACTAGCGGAAGAACATCGTCGGCCGTCAGAGGCCTGGACATCATTCGCATTCTACCAGGACCACGAGTCACGGGGCCAGCGGCCGCGGCCTTCCTCAAACGGCGACACGGCACCGACGTGCGGTGCAGCTGGGCGCCTCGCCCCAGGCAGCAAGCAGCGGCGGGAAGAATACCTCCGGGTGGAGAACGGCCCCTTCTGCCAGCAGCTCGCCAATTCCTTGCGGCCCTGACGAACGACCGGGGCGTTCAGCGGCGGCGCCGTTCTTGCGCCGTCCGCTGCAACGCCGTGTTAGCCCGTCTTGGGCTCCCGCTTAATCTCTTGCGGCAGCGCCGATATGACCGATCGGAGCAATGAATTCACGGCCTTGGACGTCTGGAAGACCGATGCCACATCCGGATCGAGTACCACCGCAACGGTACCCGCCTTGATCAGCGCTGCAAAACGGTTCGGCCGCGCCTTGCGGTAATCGAAGCGGTACTCTGTCCGGATGTCGACCGGTGCAGGGCGCCGGCGCCTACGATTGGACGCTCTCTTCATAGTCTCGTCGTTCCCGCTTCGTGGCCCTGCGAGCGCTGAAGATCCGCACCGTGTCCTGCCGCGCCGAGAAGCACACTACCAGCACGCGTAGTCTTTCGGAATGACCGATGATGATCTCTCGGTGCTCGTCGATACAGTGGTCCTCGTCGTCGAAGATCCGTGCTAACGGGGCTGCAAAGACCGTCAGAGCTTCCTCGAATGACACCCCATGCCTGGAGACATTGGCGGCTGCCTTCTTCGAGTCCCATTCGAACTTCAGACTTGTCCCTCACCAGTACGGTACCACAAGCGCGCACCGCGAATCACCGCCCAACCGGCACGGCGGGCTAACGACTGTCTGGACGTACGCTGACCCGCATAAGACCCGCGCCGGTCGGCCTAGGACGGAGCCGCCATCGGCGGGCTTCGCGGGCAATTGCTGGCAGTATAACGACTTCTCTTCCATTCCACAAGTTGCCTCGCGGGTCCTATGCCGACCGGTCGGTGCGCATAAGAATGCTGTGGGCCTCGCCGGAGACGCGTCGCCCCCGATATCCGGGATGTAGGGCCAGGCCTTGTGCCTGCCCAGGGCGGCCACAAGGGCCACCCCTACAGCACCCGTGTGCAACGGGCACAAAACTCTCCTTTCGACACCCACAAG
>CAYVGN010000305.1:0-4512 GCA_964451215.1 uncultured Acidobacteriota bacterium | reverse complement strand
GCCGCTGGTGGAGCGCTACGGGCGCTACGTGCTGATTTCCCGTCATGACCTGGAGTTGGCCGACCGCTGGTTCCAGCGCTACGGGCAGGCCACCGTCTTCTTCAGCCGCCTGCTTCCGGTGATCCGAACCTTTATCGCCCTGCCCGCCGGGGTGATGCGCATGGATTTCTGGAAGTTCAACGTCTACACCTTTCTTGGCTCGCTGCCCTGGTGCCTGGGCCTAGCCTACGCGGGATTGAAGCTGGGAGAGCACTGGGGGAGCCTGCGTGGCTACTTCCACAAGTTCGATTTCGTGATCGGCGGGCTGCTGGCGCTGGGCGTGGCCTGGTTCCTGTGGACGCACCTGCGAAACCGGGTGGGTCAAGCCGCACCTGCCCAGGAGCCTGTCGAGGCCGGCAAAGACCGCGCCAGCCCGTTCACTTCACGGTAATCGTCCCGCCAGAAGCGCTGGACACATTCCCGATGCTCCAGACCACCGGGTACTGCCCAGGCGAGAGACCGGAAGGAACAATAGCGTTGACCTGGTAGACGCCCGCCAGGCCGGGCGCCAACCCGGAAAAGGTCACCGAAGCCGCCCTTCGCCCGACGAACACCAGCGGCTGCTGCCAGGTGCGCGCCGGGGGCGAGGCCGGGGCCGGCGTGCCGGCCGGCACAAAAGGATCGGTGGGCCCCAACCCCGTCCCGTAAATCTCCACCACCTCGCCGGCGACGGCAGGGTGGTCGCGGTCCACCGGCAGGTGCGTGTTGCCGTGCAGCACCGCCGCCTGGTTGGCCGTCGCCGAGAGCAGGAAGATGGCAGGGGCCACGGACTGGACATTGGTTGCCACGGCCACGCCCTGGGTGCCGTCCCGGAAACGGAGCTGGAAGGCCGCCGGGCCCGCCGGAACCTCCGGCGGCAACTGCGCGTTCACCTGCCAGGGTGTAACTGCCAGCAGGGGCGCGGGAATGCCGTTGACCAGAAGCGAAACGTCGGCCAGCACCTCAGGCAGCGGGAAGCGGGTGGCCGTGGCCAGGCCGTCCGGCGCCAGGTTCAGCCCGTAGGCGCTGATCAACGAGCCGGGCGAGGGCGCGGCGCCGGGCACCGCCGAGGTGACCCCGTCGGGATTCAGGGCGCGCGGTGCATACACCGGCCGCAGGTTTGTGCCGTCGCTGTTGACACCGTAGATGGCGCCCTGCGCCCCGTTTCGCGGCCCTAGGCCAAAGACCACGGTCGAGGTGTTCTCGCTGAGCGCCGGGTCCTGGGCCGCCGACATCCGGAATTGCGTGACCACCTTGACCGCCGAGCGGTCCGAGCGCGCCACGTGAACCTGGCCGCCGGCTACGAATGCCACCAGCGAGCCGTCGCCGGAAATGGAGGGCGAGGTGTAGGGGGCAGGCCGCGGGCAATCCAGGCTCAGGCAAACAACGTTGGCCGTCAGCGGGCGAAGGCCGCTTCCGTCGGTCCGTACCCACCAGATGTGCCGCGTGTCGCCGGCAGCTCCCCTATCCGGATCCCGGTTGCTCTCAAAGGCAATGCTGTTGCCGTCGGCGCTGATGGTGGCGTTCCAGGCGTAAAGTGAGGGGCTCTCGAAGCGGGTCACTTGCCGGATGTTGGTGCCGTCCAGGTTCATGACGTAGACATCGGCGGGGGCGGCGGCAAACGTCGGCCCCAAGGGCGCCGAACTGGTGAAGACCATCAGGCCGTTGCGGCTGATGACGCGCTGGGGGCTGGGAGCCAGCCCGCCGCTGTAAACGGGCAGGCGCCTCAGGCCGCTGCCGTCGGCGTTCACCACGTAGAAGGGCTGCGACCTTCGGGCGGCATAAAGCACTTTGGAGGCGTCCGGAGAGAGGTGGGTGCCGTAGAGGCAGGTCAGGAAACAGAAGGGGCAGTCGGCGACCATCTCCAGCGGGAGAATGCAGCCTTCGGTGTCCGCGGCGACGCGGCGAGAAGCCCCGGTGGCCACCTCCAGCACGTGGACTTCTTCGCCCCCCTTGCCCCCGCTGGGCGCCAGCATGGTGAAGGCCGCCCGGGAAGCGTCGGGCGCAAGGGCCAGCGAGTTGGCCCCGCTCGGGGAACGCAAGTCCCCACCCAGCCGCGTCAGGCGCCGCACGCTGCTGCCGTCGGAAGCGGCTGCGTACAGGTCAATGGTGTTGGTGGTCGCGCCCTCCGGGGTGATGGCTGAGCCCAGGACAACGATGCGCCCGGTAGCATCCACGGTCGGCGGCAGCATCTTCGGGGAACCGAAGATAGCCGAAATGAGGGCGTTCGGCTCCTGCGCCCCGCACAGCGCCGGCCACAATAGCAGTGTCGCCCACAGAAGGCGTCGCATAAGCGCCTCCCTTCCCGCAATGATAGCCCCTTCCGGCGCCGGCCAGAATGCCTATCCCACTGCGTTTTCCAGCGGCCTGTCAGGCGCGGATGTCCCGCTGGGCCCCGGCTGGGGCCGGCTGGCAGGACTCCTCCTCCGGCATCAGTATCCAGGCCACGAGGTAGCCTAGCAGCACCAGGCCGCCGCTCATCAAGGCCAGCATGACCAGCACAATGCGAATCAGGGTGACATCCAGGTCCAGGTAGTGGGCAAAGCCGAGGGCGACGCCGGCAATCTTGCGGCCGGCGCGAGGGCGGCAGAGGCGGCGGGCGGCCACCGGTACGGCAGCCGCCGTCTGCGCACCACCACAAGCCGCGCAATAGCGGTCGGCCGCCCCAACCCGGCTTCCACAGTGCGTGCAATACATGCCTCGGCTCCTCACCCCTTCATACGAGACAAACCAGCCCGATGTTTCCTGCACTGCCGGCCACCGGCGGCTTCCCCACCCGGCGACGGCAGGCCATCACTGCCTTTCAGTTAGGACCAGGCCGCCCAGCGCCAGCGTATAACCGGAGGAGGCGCCGTTCTTACCCGTGCACTCCAGGCGCAGGCGATGCTTGCCAGCAGCCAGGCGGGTGACGGTCAGCCGCCGCGCCGCCGGGGTGTAGGTGGCCGCCTGATAGAGGTCGCCGTGGCGCGTCTCCAGGGGCTTGCCGTCGAGGGCGTAGCCGAAGGTGCCCTGACCAGGCCCATACAGCAGGTAGGCGCCGAGCTCGTAGTTCGCCTCCCGGGCCACCTCGAAGGGCACCTCCAGGGCTGCCCCCGGACCCTCGGCGGCAAACAGCAGGGTTCTCCCGCTCTTGGCGACTTTTCCACGCTGCGCCTCGGCGCCGGCCGCCAGAGCCTCACCGTCCACCACGCTGGTGACGTCGTAGTGCAGCCGGGCGGCAGCCGGCGGAACCGACCCGAAAGGCTTGTGGGGCTCGGTCTGGTACCAGAGAGCCACACTGGAATAATCGTCGGCGCGCTCGCCGTACTTGGTGTTCTCCGGCGGAGCGATGGGGCCGGTGTGCTCAATCTCTACGCGCAGCGACCGGCGGAAGGGCACCGGGTCAGGGACGTGGAAGCGATAGTAGGTAGTGAGACCCTCAGCGGTGAAACCCTCCCAGATGGGAACGCCGTAATAGGGCCCGTCAAAACGGCGAAAACCCCAGGCGTCGCCCACGTAGTCTTCCGTGCCGGTGCCGCGCAGGGACGGCTCGGCCTCGCCATCAATGAAGAAGAAATCGTCGCCCTCGCCGATCCACCCGTTAGTGCGCGCGTGGACGGACATGATGGTGCCGACGTAGTGCCCCTTACCCTCCGCCTCCAGGATGACGTAGTTGCCCGGCGGGACCGGATACTGCTGCTTGTAGCGGGCGTGGAAGTGGGGCATGTCCGGGGCCAGCAAAGGCAGCCTCTCCCAGTCCACCTGATAGTACAGCGAGCCGACCGGCAACCGCCCGTCGTTGGTGACGGTAATCCGCGCGGACTTGTGGAACGGCATGGGCCAGTAGCTGTTGCGCGCGCGTCCCAGCGAGGTGACGCGGATGGGAAGCGAATTGACCTCCACTTCCATCCCGTGCCCACTGAGGAAGAAGTCACCGATGGGCGCCTCCACCGACGGGTCCTGCTCAGCGTCCCAATAGATGCGCAGGGTGAGCAGGCGCGGAAAGCTCCGCTGCGGGCTGGAGATGGTGAACCACATGTGCACGATCTTGCCCGGTCCCGGCAGCTCGGCAATGGTGACGGTCTGGCCGGGCGGGATGGGGATGCGGTCGTCGTTCGAGCGGCGCCAGTCGGCGGCGCTGCTGGAAGCCCGCTCCATCCGGTAGTTCTTGGGCTGCTCCAGGCCATCGAGCGGGCCCTGGGCGCCGAGCAGCACGGCCGCAAGAAAGAAGGGCAGAAGCAGGAAACGTGTTGGGAAGCTGAGTTTCATGGCAGGCACCTCCATGTTCGTTGCTCCCGGGAGCGAATCCCGGGCCCGCCGCAATTGTAGCCAAAGATATTTGAATTCCGTGCGTCAACCACAAGCACAGCCGCGAGCGTGGGCGAGCGAGGCCCATGCCGCGTCGTTGGCCATTTGCCCGCCTCCCTCACGGTTGCGGCTCTGTTCGGCGCCTATCAGGCGTCTGTACCGGGATGCTCAGGCTTCGGCTCGAACGGGGAGAGGGAGGAACAGGGG
>CAYVGN010000304.1:351-4527 GCA_964451215.1 uncultured Acidobacteriota bacterium | reverse complement strand
TACCCCATCTACGACTCCACCTACGCCGGGCACCTGGAGAGGATCAAGCAATACCTGTCCAGCTTTGCCAACCTGCAACTGGTGGGCCGCAACGGTATGCACAAGTACAATAACCAGGACCACTCGATGCTCACCGGGTTGCTGGCGGTGCGGAACCTGCTCGGCGGCAACTACAACCTTTGGGAGGTGAACACCGAGATGGAATACCAGGAGGAGGCACGCGGCTAGCGTGGCGTCCCTGACAGTCCTTTACAACGGCAAGCCCACCCCCTGTCATTCCGAGCGGAGCGAGGAATCCGCTGTCTTCCAACACGAGAAGCAGATCCCTCGCTTCGCTCGGGATGACAGATGTCGCTGCCTTGTCAAGTTATTCATGGGACACCACTAGCGTGCTTTCAACCGACGCCAGGGCCGGCTAAGAGGGTGTTTGGCCGGCCCGCAACCAGCGGTACGACCATGCTTTCGATGCGGGCCATGAAGTGGGTGGACCACTGGGTGGGACTGCCCCTGTGTACGCTGCTGGCCGTCTTCTGTTCCGGCGGCAAGCGGCAGCCGCCGGGCGAACCGCGCCGCATCGCGGTCGCCAAGTTCTTCGGCCTGGGAAGCATTGTGCTGTCGAGCGCCATGGTGCGATCGCTGCGGGCGCGCTACCCGCGTGCCCGCATCACCTTCCTGACGTTCGCCGGCAACCGGCGCCTGGTGGAACTCACCGGCCTAGCCGACGAGGTGTGGACCGTGCGACAAACGGCCCTCGGCTTCCTCGCCGACACCCTGCGGCTGCTGACGCGCTTGGCGCGCCACCGCCCGGACGTTTTCATTGACCTGGAGTTTTACTCCAAGTACGTCACCTTGCTGGCCATCCTGTCCGGGGCGCGCAAGCGGGTGGGCTACCACCTGGCCTCGTTCTGGCGCACGCGGGTCTACACGCACCCGGTGTTCTTCAACCACCGGGTGCACATTACGCGGGTCTACGCCGAGGTGGCCCGGCTGGCGGGCACCGAGGTGACGGAGCGGCAGCCGCGCCGGGTGGAGGTGCCCCAGGCGGCGTGGGAGCGGTTGAAGCGCTTGTACGCCGAGCAGGGCGTGCAAGGCCCGCCCATCGCGGTCAACGTGAACGCCAGCGACCTGGCTTTTTGCCGCCGCTGGCCGCTGGAGCACTTCGCCGCCGTGCTGGAGCGGCTGGCTGCCCAGCGAAGCGCAGCCCTGGTGCTGACCGGCAGCCGCGGCGAGGCGGCTTATACCGAGCGCTGCCGCCAACTGGTGCACCCGGACCTGCGCCACCGCGTCCTCAACGCGGCGGGCAAGATGGACCTGGAGATGCTGCTGGCGTTCTACCAGGACGCGTTGATGTTGATTAGCAACGATAGCGGCCCGCTGCACCTGGCCGCCGCGCAGGGCTGCCCGACGCTCACCGTGTGGGGCGCCGGCGATCCGGACATGTACGGGCCGCTGGGCGAGCGCCACGCTTTCGTCTACCTCGATTATCCTTGCTCGCCCTGCATGTACATCTACCGCACCGACGCCGGCCATTTCTGCAACCGCACCGCGCCGTGCCTCACCGGCATCACCCCGGCGATGGTGTGGGAGAAGTTTGTGGAGCTGGAGGCTCGGGTGGCGCGGGGCGCTCCCCAGCGCGCTGCTACCCTTTGACCGCCATGGTCCCTCCCCGGCAGGCTTCCCCGCGCGCCGCGTGCCTGCTTTGCGGCCGGCCTGAAACGGTGCTCGACCGCGTGGCCGGGCGGCAGCGACTGGAACGATGCCGCGCCTGCGGGCTGGTCTTCGTCCGGGCGGCCGAGTGTCGCGGCGAGATCTATGATGCCGCCTATTTCGCAGCCCGCGGGCATGACGCCGGCTCCGATGCTCCGGGAATCGCCCGAGCCAAGCGGCTCACCTTCCGCCACTACCTGCGCAAGCTGCGCGGCGCGGGGCGCCTGCTGGAGATTGGCTGTTCGACGGGCTTGGGCCTGCTGGAGGCGGCGGCACTCGGCTGGCAGCCGCATGGGGTGGAGATTTCCCCGGCGGCGGCCGCCGCCGCCCGCCTCCGCGTCCCGCAGGCCGATATTCGGCCCCACGCCCGCGATTTCCCCGACAGCCATTTCCAGGCCGTGGTGATGTTTGACGTGATCGAGCATTTTGCGGCGCCCGACCAGATCGGGCCGGAACTGAGCCGCCTGACCGCGCCCCGGGGAGAACTGCTCCTGGTCACGCCCGATGTGGCAGCCCTCTCAGCCCGGCTCCTGGGAGCACGCTGGCCCCACTACCTCGAGGAACACCTCAACTACTATTCGCGGCGGAGCCTGGAGGAGTTTTTCCGCCGCTACGGCTTCCGGGCGTGCGAAGCGGGCTGGGCGGGCAAGTACGTGACGTTCTCGATGCTGCGCCGGCATGCGGCCGCCCGCGCCGGCGGGGCGCTGGACACTCTGGCCCGCGTCTGCTTCCGGTTGCTGGAGCGGGCGCTAGGGGAGCGCCCGTTCTGGTTCAACATCGGAGAACTGTATGCGGTGGCTGTTCGCGGGCATTAGCCGGCACCGGGTGGCGCTGATCCTGGGAGCCACGATCGCGCTCACCACCGCCTGGAAGGCACCGATCGCCTCGGAGGGAAAAATCATCGGCGACGCCCCCATCTACCTGGACATGGCGCGCCACCTGAAGGACGGCCAGGGGGCGCTGCTAAGCGTCAACTTCTACCAGGACTGGAGGGGAACCGCCATCGCCTCCCTGCCTTACCATCACATCGGCTACGCCCTCTGGGTGGTGTTGGTGTGGACGTTGTGGGACTCGCTGCCGGCGGTGACCCTGGCCAATGTCCTGCTGGCCGCCGCCTCCCTGGTGCTGTACTACAGCCTCTGCCGCATCTTCTATGCGGAGAAGGTGTGCCTGGTTTCCACGGCGCTGCTGGCGCTCTCCGGACCCTACTTCGCTGCCTCCATCCTGCCGCTGGCCGAGCAGCTCCAGTTCTTTCTGCTGCTGTGCGCGCTGCTGCTGCTGTGGCGCCCAAGGGCGCCGGCGTGGATGGTGGCGGTGTCGGCGGCAGTGCTGGCTTCCGCTCTCCTGGTGCGGGTCGCGCACCTGTACTCCTGTGCTGCGGTGGCGGTCTGGGAGCGGCGCAAAGTTTTTTGGGTCACCATCCTGCTCGCCGCCGGAGCTTGGGAAAGCTTCTGCTGGCTGCGCTACGGCAGGCTCTACCCGCAGTACGCCGGGCCTGCCCGGGTGCTGTCGGTGGCCACGCATTTCGTGGGCGGCTATTATGCCGATCAACCGCCGCACCTGCGCTTCCCGAGTCAGAGCCTCGGCTTCCGGCTCGAGCAGTCGCTGAAGAACAGCCCGCGGCACTTCTCCAGGTTCTTCGCACAACTGGTGGTCCATTCGGGCTGGGCTTTCGCCCTGGCGCCCCTGCTGGTCCTCCACCTGCGCCGCCGACCACGCCGGATGGATTGCGGCACAAAGCTGTTCCTCACCCAGGCCGCCCTGCCGCTCTTTGGCTACTCGCTGACGTTTTACTGGCTGGAACGGGTCGAAACCAGGTACGTGTTGGTCTCGCTGGCCTTTGTGCTGCCGCCGCTGATCGCGGGGTTGCTCGGGCTGGACTGGTTTCAAAAGCCGCGCGCTGCCTGCGCACTGCTGGCCTCGATCCTGGGGATCGCTTTCCTCCACGGCTACCTGATCATGAGGGCGGAGCCGGCGCGGCCCTGGCGGCTGTCGGGCAGCCAGGTGCCTCGGGCCCAGGCCTACGCCTACGTTCGCGCCCACAGCCGGGCGGACGAGATCGTGGCCAGCAACGAGGTCTGGTACTTTTCCGAGCTGGGCCGACCGGCGGTGACCCTGCCGCGCGGGGCCATCCTCAGCGCCAAGAACGTGGAAGACTTCCTGCGCATCTTTCGCCCCGCCTGGATCGTGATCGAGCGGCTCACCTTCGACCCCAACTCCAACCCCCAGTGGAACCCGGTCTTCACGCCGGTCCTGGAGAAGGCTGGGTTCCGGCAGGTGTTTTCGAACTACGCCTACTGGGTGCTTCGCCGAGCGCCAGCAGGACCAACAGCAGAAACGCCGCCGCGCTGATCGAGGCGCCCACCAGGAACGTCCAGGGGCGGTAGAAGAAGCGGACGGTGTGGCGACCCGGCGGGAGGCGGACGGCGCGGCCTTGGGCCCGAACAGAACCGTGGCGCCGACGCTGGC
>CAYVGN010000304.1:0-341 GCA_964451215.1 uncultured Acidobacteriota bacterium | reverse complement strand
GGAGCGCCGTCAAGGCGGGCCCGCCAGCCGCGGTCGTAGCGGTCGCGCAACAGCAGGGTGCCGGCGGCGGCCGACTCGGCGCGCACCGCCACTTCGGCGGGGAATTCCTCCACGATGCGCGCCGTGCCGCCGGGCAGCTCGACACGCGGGCGCCAGTCTTCGATCTCCCACACTGCCAGGCGCCGCGTCAGGGTTTGAACCACCGCCACTTGGCAGAGGCTGGGCGGCGGCGCCGGGCCCGCCGGGGTGATGAAGTAGCGGATGTTGAGACGGCCCAGCAGGGCATGGCGGCGCTGCTCGGTCCACTCCCGCACCCGCAGGCGGTGCTCCAGGAACTCCGG
>CAYVGN010000303.1:3249-4527 GCA_964451215.1 uncultured Acidobacteriota bacterium | reverse complement strand
CCGCCGCGTGCTGGCCTTCGGGCATCCCTTCTTCAACTTCGGCCAGGTGGAAATGCCCATGGCCAAGGCGGAGGTGGTGACCGTGCTGGCCTCCAGCTTCATCCCCTTCAAGGTTACCAACGTCACCGACCTGGTGGGGGTGCTGAAGCAGGACCGCCACTCGGGCATCCTCGGCGTCCTGGGCGAGAGGGCGGCCATGATCCCGCTGGAGGTCAGCGTCCGCAGCGGCAAAGACTCCCGCACCTACCGCTACCAGGTGTTCCAGAACGCCCGCTACACGCCCCTGCTGGTGATGCTGACCTGTTTCAACAGCCTGTACGGCACCAACGAGTACGGCGACGAAGCCACCTACCGGCTGCGGGGCTCCATCGCGCTGGAAGGCCTTCCCGAGGTCAGGATGGAGAACCTGTTTGCCGGCAGCGAGGCCACGCAGGGCCAGCCCATCCCCATGGGCCTCACTTTCTGGCTGGGGGAGCGGTTCTCGCGCATTTTCAACAACCCGTTTGAGACTCCGCGTATCTCCGGCGTCAGGATCTCGATTGACGTCATCCCGGAACGCCGCACCGCTTTGATCCAGCACGTGTGGGCGGACCGCGATGAAGCCGGCCCGGGCGAGACCATCAACCTGAAGGTCTTCCTGCAACCGTACCGGGGCGAGCGGCTGGTGAAAGACATCCAGGTGGTGATCCCGGCCAGCGCCGCCAAGGGCGAGTTGCGAATCGTGCTCAGCGACGCCGAAATGGTGAACCGGCCCAACAACCTGCTGCTGGCCATGAACCGCGCGCCGGGATTGAACCAGATCATCTCCATGATCAACCGCGAGGCCGCCAACGGGCGGCTCTACGTCTCGCTGTTTCAGACCAACCCCACCGGCTTCGTGGAAGACAAGATCCTCCCCAGCATCCCGCCTTCGATGGCCAACGTGATTGATCCCGGACGGGCCCAAAACCGGCTTACCATCCTGAACGAGTCGTCTCTGGAGCAGGAGTCGTTCCCGGTTGATTACGTGATTTCGGGGAGCCAGACGGTCCTGGTGAGGGTCAAGTAGCTCCCCGGTGCCCGCAAGCCAACTCGCCATGAACAGACTTTCCGTTTGCCTCTCTGCTTTTGCCCTGCTCTTATCCGCGGGCGCGGATACCACGCGCACCTGGGAGCAGAACAGCTACGAGGATTTCGACAAGGGGACGCTGGAGCGGTTGTCGCTGCGCAGCGACGGGAGGTTGCTGCTGGCGCCGCGGTTCCGCCAGGTGGCTGACCCCGCCCTGACCTACATCTGGG
>CAYVGN010000303.1:1994-3239 GCA_964451215.1 uncultured Acidobacteriota bacterium | reverse complement strand
GTGTCCACGCTTACGCCTGCCTCGGCTAGCGGACCGAAGATAGCCGCGGCAATGTCTACGTCGGCGGCGGCTCTCCGGGCAAGGTGGTGCGCGTGCGGCCGGCGGTCGGCAAAGAGGCGGCCAAGGTCGAAACCCTGTTTCAGGCCAAGGAGCTGGAGATCCACGCGCTGGCGGTGGACCGCCAGGACAATGTTTACGCCGCCGCCTCGCCCGACCCCAAGATTTACAGGATCACACCCGACGGCAAGAGCAGCGTCTTCTTCGAGCCCAAGGCCAAGTACGTGTGGGCGCTGGCCTTCGATCGCAAGGGCGATCTGCTGGTGGCGACCGGGGACAAGGGTGAGGTCTACCGCGTGGACCCCAGCGGACAGGGCAAGGTCTTCTTCAACAGCGACGAGACCCACGCCCGGGCCATGGCCCTGGACAAGGAGGGCAACCTGATACTGGGGACGGACCCCAGCGGGCTGATCCTGCGGGTTTCGCCAGCGGGCCAGGCGTTTGTGCTGCACCAGGCGGGCAAGAAAGAGGTGACGGCGGTGGAAGTGGGCCCGGACGGAAGCATCTATGCGGCTGCGGTGGGGGACAAGCAGCCGCGGCCGCCCACGCCGACCGCCCCGGCGCCCCCTGCGGTAGTAGTCGCCCCATTGGCTCCCGGCGCGGTGCCGGCCCTCCCCCCGGTGGCCGGTGGCACCGAGGTCTATCGCCTCCATCCCGACCAAGCGCCGCGGCGCATCTGGACCTCCAAGGACGACGTGGTCTACGCGCTGGCCTTTGGCCCCGGCGGCCGCTTGCTCCTCGGCTCGGGAAACAAGGGGAAGATCTTCGAACTCCACTCCGAGGACACCTACAGCAGCCTGGTAAGAGCGCAGGCCACCCAGGTGACCGCCCTGCTGCGGCGCCGCGACGGCGCGGTCCTGGCCGCCACCAGCAACATCGGCAAACTGATGGAAATCGGCAGCGAGTACGAGAGCGAAGGCTCGTTCCAGTCGGAGGTTTTCGACGCGCGGAACTTCGCCCGCTGGGGACGGGTGCTCTGGCGGGCAGAAGCGCCCGCCGGCACCACTGTCACGGTGCAGACACGCTCCGGCAACGTGGACAACCCCGACCGGAACTGGAGCCCGTGGTCGGCGCCGCACAAAGCGTCGGGCGAAACCAGCGCCAGCCCCGGCGCCCGCTTCCTGCAGTGGAAAGCGGTGCTCAGTTCGCGGGAGGGGAGGAGCACGCCCTGGTTGGACAT
The DNA here is from genome assembly GCA_964451215.1 of uncultured Acidobacteriota bacterium. Classification (GTDB taxonomy): domain Bacteria; phylum Acidobacteriota; class Terriglobia; order JAJPHL01; family JAPKYU01; genus CAYVGN01. The sequence continues at coordinate 2,002 of CAYVGN010000303.1, read as the reverse complement.
GGTAGAAG
>CAYVGN010000303.1:0-1984 GCA_964451215.1 uncultured Acidobacteriota bacterium | reverse complement strand
CCCAAGGGGGGAAGCACCAGCGTGGCCGGCTACCGCTTCCAGCCCTCCGCCGTTCCCCCCAGCCAGCCGGCCACGCTGGTGCTTCCCCCCTTGGGGCAGCCGCGGCAGGCACAACCGGCAGTGGCCGCGCCCCGCTTTGAGCCCGCCGCCACCCTGACGCCGCAAAAGGGGGCGCAGGGGCTGCGCTGGGCGGCCCGCGATGACAACGACGACTCCCTTATCTACTCCGTTTACATACGCGGCCAGGACGAGCGCACCTGGAAGCTGCTCAAGGACAAGATCACCGACAAGTTCTACTACTGGGATTCCACCGCCTTCCCCGACGGAATCTACTACGCAAAAGTGGTCGCTTCCGACTCCCCTTCCAACGCCGAGCAGGACGCGCTGAGCGGCGAGCGGGAAAGCGGCCCGTTCATCGTGGACAACACCCCGCCGCAGGTCAGCGGGTTGCGGGCCGCGGCGGAGCGCGGCCGCCTCCGCATCACCTTCCACGCCGCCGACGCCCTCTCCCCCATCAAGAAAGCCGAGTATTCGCTGGACGGCTCCGACTGGCGGTTGGTGCTCCCGCTCGGAGAACTCTCCGATGCCTTGCAGGAGGACTACTCCTTTGCCGTCGAGGCAGGTCCGGGCGAACACACCGTTGCCGTTCGCGTTTACGACCGAGTAGAAAACGTCACTGTCGAGAAGATCGTCGTCCGGTAGTTTTTTCGGCACAACGCAGAGGACTTTGTGTCGCCTTTGTGGTGAAATCTTGGGTTCCTGTCGGAGGCGCGCGCCCGCCGCGGCGAGCACGCGCTTCCCATTGCCTCAACGGAGGAACTCATGCCCAATACGAAGATTACCTGGCTCGGCCACGCTACCTTCAAAATCACCCTGCCCGGCGGGAGCGTTGTGCTGGTGGATCCCTGGGTGGACGGGAACCCGGCCTGCCCGGAGGCCTGCAAGAGATTGGACCGCCTCGACCTCATGCTGATCACCCACGGCCACTTCGACCACATCCAGGACGCGGTCACCATCGCCCGCCAGCACCAGCCGAAAGTGGTGGGCATTTACGAGGTCTGCGCCTGGCTGGAGGGCAAGGGCGTCGCCAACACGATGCCGATGAACAAGGGCGGCTCGCAACAGATCGGCGACCTGCGCCTGACCATGGTGCACGCCGACCACAGTTGCGGCATCCTCGACGACGGCAAGATCATCTACGGCGGCGAAGCAGTCGGCTATGTCCTCGGAATCAACCGGCGCTGCCTCTATCACGCCGGCGACACCAACGTCTTCGGCGACATGAAGATCATCCAGGAACTCTACCGACCGGAGCTGGCCCTGTTGCCCATTGGCGACCTGTTCACCATGAGCCCGGTGGAAGCGGCCTATGCCTGCCGCCTGCTGCGGCCGAAGAAGGTGCTGGGCATGCACTACGGGACGTTTCCGCCGCTGGCGGGAAGGCCCGCCCAGTTGCGGGAACTGGTGAAGGACATCCCGGACCTGGAAGTGCTGGAGCTGAAGCCGGGCGAGACCCTGGAGTGGTAGCGGCCGGCGGCGGACCTGGAGCCGGCAGCCACGCGGCGGCGGGCCGGTCGCGGGCTGCATCAAGCGCCAGCGAGGAACTGGACATGACCTCCCCAATTCGACTCATCGCCACCTCTGTTCTCATCGCTCTTCTGGCCTCCAGCCTGGTGGTGGGGGCGGCCGCGCAGCAAGAGCAGTGGCCGGCCCAGGCCAGGGACTACCGCTTCCACCTGATCGCCAACGCGCACATTGATCCGGTCTGGCTCTGGCCGTGGAGCGAAGGCCTGTCGGTGGTGCACAGCAGCTTCCGCGCGGCGCTGGACCGCATGAAGCAGACGCCCGGCTTCGCCTTCACTGCCAGCTCGGCCCAGTTCTACGAATGGGTGGGGGAGAACGACCCGGCGATGCTGGCCGAGATTCGCCAGCGGGTGGAGGAAGGCCGCTGGGTCGTTGAGGTCAAGCGCAAACACACGGACGT
>CAYVGN010000302.1:0-4528 GCA_964451215.1 uncultured Acidobacteriota bacterium | reverse complement strand
GCGGCGCCGGCGCATGACCCTGGCCCTGGCGGTCCTGACCGCGCTGTTGGCGGCGGTGGCCGCCTGGCTGTTGAGCGCCACCGCCCCCCTGCAGTCGCTGGAGCTGAAAACCTACGACCTGCGCTTCGTGCTGCGCGGCCCGCAGCCGGCCCCGCCCCAGGTGCTGCTGGTGCTGATAGACGAGCGGACCGAGAAGGCCATCCCCGAGCCCCGCATCTTCTGGCATCCCCACTACGTCGCCCTGCTGCGTGCCCTGGCCGCCGGAGGGGCCCGCGCCGTCGGCCTGGACATCTTCTTCGCCATGTCGGTATCGCCCTGGCTGCCCGACGCCGACCGCGAACTGGCCGCCGCTTTCTCGGAAGTCTCCCTCTCGGTGCCGATCGTGCTGGGCTTCGACACCATGCAGGCTGGCGAGCAAGGGCTGCCGCTCTATGTGCTGGCAAGCTCACAGGGAGCGATGGGCTTCACCAACCTGACGGTGGATGGCGACGGCTTTATTCGCCGCCAGCAACTCCAGAGTTCGGGCGCCGATGGGGCCGAGTCGTTCGCGGCTCGCCTGGCGGCCTTGGCCCTGGGCGCAGAACGGGGCGTGGCCGACCCTGGGCGGCGTTCGGTTCGTTTCGGCAGCCGCACAGCGCCGCTCGACCGCAGCGGTTTCCTGCTGATCCACTACTGGGGGCCGAACCGCACCTTCGCGTCGGTCAATCTGGCGGACGTGCTGGCCGCGGGCCGCCAGGGCGACACGGCACAACTTGAGCGCTGGTTCCGGGGCAAGATGGTGCTGATCGGTGAGTTCTTCCCGCCCAGCGACATGCATCCCACCCCCTTTTACCTGGCGGCCGGCCAGCGCTGGCGGGCCACCTCCGGGGTCGAGATCCACGCCAACACCCTGGCCACGTTGCTGGACCAGCGTTACCTGCGCGAGGCCTCGCGGGGCGTGGGCCTGGCCCTGGTGGCGGGGGCCGCGGCGCTGGCGGCCCTGTGCGTCTTCGGCCTGCGCTTCCCCTGGGCCCCGCTGGCTCTGCTGGGCGGCGCTGCCGTCTATCTGGCCGCCGCCTTCCGCTACCAGCAGAGCGGCCTGGTACTGCCGGTGGTTCCCCCGCTGCTGGCCTTGCTGCTGAGCGGCTTTGGCTCCTACGGCATCCATGCCCTGACCGAAGGGCGCCAGCGGCGCTTCCTCCAGGACGTGTTCGGCCGCTACGTCTCCAGCGAGGTGGCCAGCGAGCTGCTGGCCTACGGCGAGATCCCCCTGGGCGGCGCCTGCCAGCAGGTGACCGTGTTGTTCTCCGACCTGCGCAATTACACCAGCTACTGCCAGGGACGCGACCCGCACCAGGTGGTCGAGGAGTTGAACGAGTACTTCGCTGACATGACCGCGGAGATCAAGGGACAGGGCGGGATGGTCAACAAGTTCATCGGCGACGGGATCATGGCCCTGTTCGGCGCGCCCATCTCCCACCCCGACGATGCGCTGCGCGCGGTGCGCTGCGCCCTGGGCATGGTGCGCCGCAACCAGGAGTTCAACCGCCGGCGGGAACAACAAGGGCTGGCCCCGCTGATCATCGGCGTCGGCCTGCACACCGGCCAGGCGGTGGTCGGCAACATCGGCGCCCCGGAGAAGATGGAGTACACGGCCATCGGCGACACCGTTAACGTGGCCTCCCGTGTCGAGGGAGAGAACAAGACGTTCGGCTCGCGCCTGCTGGTGAGCGAAGCCACCTACCAGTACGTGCGCGACCGGGTGGTGGCCGAGCCGCTGGGACCGGCCAAGCTGAAAGGGGTTGACGAACCGATGGCGTTGTACAAAATTCTGGAGTTAAAGGACAGGCTTGAGGTTTGAGAGGCTTCGGGTCCAGGCGCCGAGCGGGAATGTGAGGCGTGAGGTCTGAAGCCTGAAGACAGGTGGTGAGCTATGATCAGCCGGGTTTTGTTTGTTGTGCTTTGTGCCGTGCTGGCGGCAGCGGCCGCCGAGCCGGTGGGCCTGCTTTCGATAGTTTCCGGCAACGTGCAGTTGCTGCGGGCCGGGCAGAAGGCGCCGGTGGCGGCGCGCACCGCCGACCTGGTCTTCGCGGGCGACCGCGTGAGCACCGGGCGGAACTCGGAGGCCTCGTTCCTGTTCTGCCCGCAGACCCGCGCCGCCAAGATCACGGCCGACAGCGACGTGGTGTTTGAAGCGGCCGGGGTCACCGTGCGCAAGGGCAAGCTGGCCGACGAGCGCAAGGTGCCTTCCTGCCGGCTGCCCGCCAACATCGCTCTGGCGGCGGCCACCCAGCAGCAGTCGGGCATGGTGCGCCTGCGCGGCGCCAACCTGATGTTGCGCTCCCCGGCCCGCACCAGCGTCGCCGACCTGCAGCCCCTCTTCCGCTGGTCCCCGGTGGACAACGCCAAGGTCTACGACGTCAAGCTGATGGACCGCGAGGAGCGCGTCCTGTGGCGTCAGACCGTTCCCATGACCGAGGTGCAGTATCCCGCCGACGCTCGTCCGCTGGAATGGGGCCAGAAATACTGGTGGCGGGTGGCAGCCCGCGACGGTGAGGATACCCTCACCGAAGCCGGCTCCTTCTTCCAGATCCTGCCCGCCGACCAAGCCGAGCACGTCCGCACTTCCCAGGCCAACCTGCGCAAGATGCTAGAGGACAGCCCGGGCGACAACGGCCCCCGCTTCCTGCTGGCCTTCCTCTACGACGAGAATGGCATGCTCGACGAGGCGGCCCGCATGTACGGAGAGCTGTCCGACCGCATGGGGCCCCAGGAGTGGGTGCAGGGGCGCCTGATCGAGCTGATGAACAAGCTGGGTTGGGACAAGGTGGACCGCATTAGCCGCCCGTAACGGCGCCTGCTCGGCTCACCCCGTCCTGCTCGGTCATGCCATCCGGGGCGCGACTCCCGCTGGGGGAGCGCACGCGCTCCCAAGGTGCTACCCCTTCCGTTTGCCGGTACCCTATTCCCGCTAACGCCGTCAGACCGTTATGGGCGTCGAAACGAGCATCCTGTATCCGCTGCAAACGGGTGCTGTAGGGGCGGCCCTTGTGGCCGCCCTGGGCAGGCCCCATTTCGGGCAGGCCCGATTCGGGCAGGCCCGATTCGGGCAGGCACAAGGCCCAATGTCACTTACTCAAGCTTGTGGGTTTGCCTGGGAGCGCATCCCGCCCTGCGGGATGGCCTGCAAGTTATTGAATCCGAAGCAAAGCAGGCGGGATCCCGCGCTGCGGGACGCCCCCGGGGTACTGCGGACTCGTAAAGTAAGTGACATTGGGCACAAGGCCTGCCCCTACATCCCGGATATCAAGGCCCGAGCAACTGGCTAGTAGAAGAACAGGACCTTGGGGACGATGGTGCCGTGGCGGGGCTCCAGGTTCTTGGAAGCGATCCGGTAGTCGGGACGGAACCCCCAGACAATGCCGGCGATGACGGCGGGATCATCCTTGAGGTGGTAGCTGGCGATGGCCAGCCGCGGCCGCCAGCGCTCCAGCACCCGGCGGGCGCCGCGCAGGGCGTAGCGCTCGGAGCCCTCGATGTCCATCTTGATGAAATCCACGCGCGGCAACTGCAGCGCTCCGGCCAGGGCGTCTAGCGTGGTCACCTGGATGGTCTCTGTGCCGCGGATGTCCTTGTCGAACACCAGGCTGTGCGAGCCGGAATTGACCGTGGAGAGGCGCAGCGGCAGCCTTCCCCCTTTCTCCCAAATCCCTTCGGCCACCACCCGGACGCGGCCGGCGCGGATTTCAGCGGCAAAGTTCCGCTCCAGAGCCATCCGGTTGAGGTGCTCCGGCTCGACCGCCACTACCAGCCGGGCGCCGCGGTCGAGGGCCAGGCGGGTGAAGAGGCCCACGTGTGCGCCGCCGTCAATGACTACGTCGCCCGGGCGCACCTGCGCGCGCGGGTGGCTGTAAACCTTCTGCACCACCTGTTCCCATTGCAGGAAGCGCAGCAGGTCGCGGCCAGGGCTGGGTGTCCAGAACTCACCCAGCCACGTGCGCCATAGCTCCAGCCCGGCCGCGCGGTCCCTGCGCAGCAGCCGAACCCGGCTTTCTCCGGGAGCGGGCGCGAACTTTTCCTGAGGCGGCGGCGCCTGGGCCAGCAGCGTGCCAGCCACGCCCGCCCACAGCAGTACGCCCGCTATCGCCGCCCCGCGCCGCATCGGCCCCTTTTATTACGTTTGCCGGGCGGCAGTAAAGGAGAACCGGCGGCTTGGCCCCTCAACTGTCGAATCTCACACCGTAGAAATTGGGGCTGCCGTTGCTTCCCGCTCTCGCTCGCACGATCCGGCTGGGAAGCTCGATGAGGTCCAGATCGTCTTCGCGATAGTGCATGGCCACCCACACCGGTTCATTCAAGTGGTAGCTGAGGCGGCTCTCAAAACACAAGCCGCTGCGCGAGACATTGACGGGGCGAACGATTTCGGCGAGATCGGGGCGGCGGATGCGGGCGCGGGTCTTTACCTGAACGCGGCGGGAACAGCGGCGGTCGTCCCAGGAGACCGGACCGGTAACGAACCGCGCCGGGGAGGGGAAGGGCGGGGCAAGCA
>CAYVGN010000301.1:0-4562 GCA_964451215.1 uncultured Acidobacteriota bacterium | reverse complement strand
GCCAATATTCCACTCCACCGGGTGCAGCCGGTAGGCGCCGTTGCTCAGGTGCGTGGTGCCAACGTTCTTGGCAGCCAGGATCAGGTTTTCCACCCGGCGGGGAATCAGCACCCCGAGCGGGATCTGGAACGGGCGGGTAGGGGCGCTGAAGCGCGGGCCGCGGCAGTGATGCAGGTCAATGAAGTAGTGGCCCAGGCCCACGCTGTTGGGGAACAGGCGGGCGCGCGCGGCGCCCTGGAACTCGGCGGAAATGTCCGGTTCCCGCACGGTGTCCAGGGTCAGGCCCCGGCGCGCCTCCCGCATGTAGGGGTGCTTGGACAGACCGTCTTCGCTCCCCATGAGCTTGCGCTCCAGCTCCAGTTCCGGGTAACCCCTACCGCCCTCGTCGCGCGGCGCCTCGGTCTGCAGCCAGTGAAGGAAGCCCAGCGCCACGCGCTTGGCTTCCACCAGCGCGCGGGCCTGCCGCTGCGGGTCGGTGGAGTACAGCCCCGGCCCGCAGAAGTCGTTCCCCTGCCAGTTGATCATGGCGATGTCGCGGGGGTAAGCGTCGGGGCGAAACTGCGAGGCATCAACCAGGCGGCGATAGGTCCAGAAGGGCCGGGCGTCACCCGAGCAGGCGAACATGCGGTAGGTTCTTTCCACACCGGGGTAGGTATAGGCGAAGCTATAACGGCCGGCGCTGGCGTAGCGCCCGTAGCCGGGCGGGCGCGCGATCTGGTGATGGCCACCGGGCTCCAGGCTGACTGCGAAGGTATAGGTGAAGCTCTGGGCGCGCGCCGCCGCCTCCGCAGGGGTCCGGCCGGCGCGGTAGGCGTGCGGCTCGCCCGTTACCGACGCGGGCTCGGCGCCCACCACGAAGCGCTCGCCGAGCAGTGGGAGCAGGTCGCCCAGTTCGGTGGCATCAAGGAAATGACGCGCGCGAAAGCGCATCCAGCCTCCGCCGTCCAGATGGACTGCCAGCAGGTTGCGGACGCGCAGGCCGCGGCTGGCCTTCCTCACCAACGCCTTTGCCGGCTTCGTCCTCCGGAAGACTTCCAGGCGGCCGCTTTCGATCGCCGGGGCCAGCATCTGCTCGATGACGCGGAGCCCCACGCGCGGCTCAAAGCAGAGCCGGCTCACCCAGGCATTGCCCGGGTTGAAGGCTTCTTCTCCAGGGGGCTCCTTCAGCAGGGGGCGATAGTAGTTGCGGATGCGGCGGCGCAGTTCCAGGTAGCTGGCCGTCCCGCCGAACTCTTCCATCCACTGGTGCTCGTCCAGCGCGGAGAGGCCCTGGGCCGTGATCTGCCCGCCCAGCCAGTCAGTCTCCTCCAGCAGGCAGACGCGGCAGCCGCGCGCGGCCGCCCGCAAGGCAGCGGCCACGCCGCCCAGGCCACCGCCGGCGATCAGCACGTCGCAGGCAAAGGTTGCGATGCGGCCGGGCGGCGCAAACTCCCGCACCGCCACCTTCATCACGTCCAGCACTTCAGTCGCGCCCGGCGGCATACGAGGCATCACTGTAGCACTATGGGCTGTCAGCTTTTAGCTTTCAGCGCACGCTCGGGGCTGGGAGCTGATCGCTGGCCGCTGCGCACCCGGCGGCTGCTATACTTTGCGCAGGCGACCCCCCTGGGCTCGCCACTGGGGAAGGAACCGCTCGGTATCGCGGGCATGAATAAGTAGGGGCGCCCCTCGTGGGCGCCCAGGCATGGGGGAAGGAACCACTCGGTATCGCGGGCATGAATAGAGCCCCAAGCTCAACGCCCAAGGTTCCAGGTCTCGGGACGGAAGACCACACTTTGCCGGCTGGCGGGTTCGACCTGGCGGCGGCACTGACCCTGCTCACCGAGTCGCTTCCCTTCGACCCTGAGACGTTCGACTTGGCCACCGTCCCACCCGGCCCCGGGGTTTTCCTGGTCGAAACAGCAGGGGAGCCCTTCTTGGGCAAGAGCGCCTCACTGCGCCGGCGGCTCGCGCGCCTGCTCGGCCCTTCTGACCCCGGGAAGCTCACCGAAGCAGGCCCAAGCGCTGGAGCAGCGCCGCAGGCCACCGAGGCGCAAACCTCAGGCCTGGAGCCTAGAGCCTCCAGCCTAAAGCCTAGACTGAACCTGCGAGCAGCCGCGCGGGCGATCCACTGGCGCACAACCGGCTCTGCCTTCGAGACCTCGCTGCTGCTCTACCAGGCCGCCCGCGCGCTGTTCCCAAGCGGCTACCGCCAGCGGCTGCGCCTGCGGGTTCCGGCGCTGCTCAAGCTGAACCTGCACAACCCGTTCCCGCGCTGCTATGTGACGCGACGGCTGGGCCGCGGCCCAGCCGTCGCGTCACATAGCAGCGCGGGAACGGGTTGTGCAGGTTCAGCTTGAGCAGCGCCGGAACCCGCAGGCGCAGCCGCTGGCGGTAGCCGCTTGGGAACAGCGCGCGGGCGGCCTGGTAGAGCAGCAGCGAGGTCTCGAAGGCAGAGCCGGTTGTGCGCCAGTGGATCGCCCGCGCGGCTGCTCGCAGGTTCAGTCTAGGCTTTAGGCTGGAGGCTCTAGGCTCCAGGCCTGAGGTTTGCGCCTCGGTGGCCTGCGGCGCTGCTCCAGCGCTTGGGCCTGCTTCGGTGAGCTTCCCGGGGTCAGAAGGGCCGAGCAGGCGCGCGAGCCGCCGGCGCAGTGAGGCGCTCTTGCCCAAGAAGGGCTCCCCTGCTGTTTCGACCAGGAAAACCCCGGGGCCGGGTGGGACGGTGGCCAAGTCGAACGTCTCAGGGTCGAAGGGAAGCGACTCGGTGAGCAGGGTCAGTGCCGCCGCCAGGTCGAACCCGCCAGCCGGCAAAGTGTGGTCTTCCGTCCCGAGACCTGGAACCTTGGGCGTTGAGCTTGGGGCTCTATTCATGCCCGCGATACCGAGTGGTTCCTTCCCCCATGCCTGGGCGCCCACGAGGGGCGCCCCTACTTATTCATGCCCGCGATACCGAGCGGTTCCTTCCCCAGTGGCGAGCCCAGGGGGGTCGCCTGCGCAAAGTATAGCAGCCGCCGGGTGCGCAGCGGCCAGCGATCAGCTCCCAGCCCCGAGCGTGCGCTGAAAGCTAAAAGCTGACAGCCCATAGTGCTACAGTGATGCCTCGTATGCCGCCGGGCGCGACTGAAGTGCTGGACGTGATGAAGGTGGCGGTGCGGGAGTTTGCGCCGCCCGGCCGCATCGCAACCTTTGCCTGCGACGTGCTGATCGCCGGCGGTGGCCTGGGCGGCGTGGCCGCTGCCTTGCGGGCGGCCGCGCGCGGCTGCCGCGTCTGCCTGCTGGAGGAGACTGACTGGCTGGGCGGGCAGATCACGGCCCAGGGCCTCTCCGCGCTGGACGAGCACCAGTGGATGGAAGAGTTCGGCGGGACGGCCAGCTACCTGGAACTGCGCCGCCGCATCCGCAACTACTATCGCCCCCTGCTGAAGGAGCCCCCTGGAGAAGAAGCCTTCAACCCGGGCAATGCCTGGGTGAGCCGGCTCTGCTTTGAGCCGCGCGTGGGGCTCCGCGTCATCGAGCAGATGCTGGCCCCGGCGATCGAAAGCGGCCGCCTGGAAGTCTTCCGGAGGACGAAGCCGGCAAAGGCGTTGGTGAGGAAGGCCAGCCGCGGCCTGCGCGTCCGCAACCTGCTGGCAGTCCATCTGGACGGCGGAGGCTGGATGCGCTTTCGCGCGCGTCATTTCCTTGATGCCACCGAACTGGGCGACCTGCTCCCACTGCTCGGCGAGCGCTTCGTGGTGGGCGCCGAGCCCGCGTCGGTAACGGGCGAGCCGCACGCCTACCGCGCCGGCCGGACCCCTGCGGAGGCGGCGGCGCGCGCCCAGAGCTTCACCTATACCTTCGCAGTCAGCCTGGAGCCCGGTGGCCATCACCAGATCGCGCGCCCGCCCGGCTACGGGCGCTACGCCAGCGCCGGCCGTTATAGCTTCGCCTATACCTACCCCGGTGTGGAAAGAACCTACCGCATGTTCGCCTGCTCGGGTGACGCCCGGCCCTTCTGGACCTATCGCCGCCTGGTTGATGCCTCGCAGTTTCGCCCCGACGCTTACCCCCGCGACATCGCCATGATCAACTGGCAGGGGAACGACTTCTGCGGGCCGGGGCTGTACTCCACCGACCCGCAGCGGCAGGCCCGCGCGCTGGTGGAAGCCAAGCGCGTGGCGCTGGGCTTCCTTCACTGGCTGCAGACCGAGGCGCCGCGCGACGAGGGCGGTAGGGGTTACCCGGAACTGGAGCTGGAGCGCAAGCTCATGGGGAGCGAAGACGGTCTGTCCAAGCACCCCTACATGCGGGAGGCGCGCCGGGGCCTGACCCTGGACACCGTGCGGGAACCGGACATTTCCGCCGAGTTCCAGGGCGCCGCGCGCGCCCGCCTGTTCCCCAACAGCGTGGGCCTGGGCCACTACTTCATTGACCTGCATCACTGCCGCGGCCCGCGCTTCAGCGCCCCTACCCGCCCGTTCCAGATCCCGCTCGGGGTGCTGATTCCCCGCCGGGTGGAAAACCTGATCCTGGCTGCCAAGAACGTTGGCACCACGCACCTGAGCAACGGCGCCTACCGGCTGCACCCGGTGGAGTGGAATATTGGC
>CAYVGN010000300.1:0-4568 GCA_964451215.1 uncultured Acidobacteriota bacterium | reverse complement strand
CCCGGCACGATCCCGCCCCAATCGTGCTCGACGAGGTGCTCGGCCAGATGATTGCCCTGGCTGGCGTTCCTCGTGGCCAACTGAGCGCCGCGGGGTGGAAATATTGGGTGCTGGGTTTTATACTTTTTCGGCTGCTGGATGTCGTCAAGCCGTTCCCGGTCGGCCGCAGCCAGCGCTTGCCGGGCGGCTGGGGCATCGTGATGGATGATTGTCTGGCAGGGATTTACGCAGGCGCTGCCCTGTGGGTGGCGGCCTGGTGGGGTGAGTAGATGGCGCGCAAAGGGCTCTCCCAATTGTTCAGTCGAAAAGCCATGGACGGCAAACCGGAGATAGCAGAAGTCCATCCTGGCGCCGCCATTCCCGGCGGCGAGGTGGAGATCCGCGGCTCAAATTTCTCCTTCAACGGGTACGGCCGTCCCCGGGTCACTTTCGGCGACGTGGAGGCGCCGGTGGTGATCAGCTCCGACACCTTCGTGATTGCGCGCGTTCCCGATGGCGCCACCTCCGGTCAGGTTACCGTCAACACCGGTGCCTACCGCAGCAACCCGTTCGAATTCGAGGTGGGCGTCCCCATCGCCGAGAACCTGCACCCGGTAGCCAACCCGGCGCTGGACAGCGAGGGCAACATCTTTGCCACCTTCAGCGGCTCACGTGGCCAGAAGGTGCCGGTCTCGATTTACAGGATTGACCTCAACTACAGCGTCAAGCCCTTCGTGAGCGATATCATGAACCCCTCGGGCATGGCCTTCGACCCGTTCGGCTACCTGTACGTGTCCAGCCGCCACGACGGCACGGTGTTCCGCGTGTCGCCCACCGGCGCCGTCACCAAGCACGTCGAGGGCATGGGGATCGCCACCGGGCTAGCGTTCGACGCCACGGGCAACCTCTACGTCGGTGACCGTAGCGGCACCGTCTTCAAGATCTCGCGCGAGAAGCAGATCTTCGTGTTCGCCACCCTGGAGCCGAGTATCGCCGCCTACCACCTGGCCTTCGGCCCCGACAGCTACCTCTACGTGACCGGGCCCACCACCTCGAGCTTCGACGCTGTCCACCGCATCTCGCCGGCTGGCGGGGTGGAGACCTTCTACCGCGGGCTGGGACGGCCCCAAGGCCTGGCGTTCGACGTTGAGGGGAACCTCTACCTGGCTGCTTCGCTGAGCGGGCGCAAGGGTATCGTGCGAATTGCCCCCGACCGACGCGCCGAGCTGGTGATCTCCGGCGCCGGCCTGGTGGGCCTGGCCTTCACCGCCAGCCGCGGGCTCATTCTGGCCAGCACCAATGCCCTCTACCACCTCAACTTCAACGTCCGGGGACTGCCGCTGCTCCGCTGAGAATGCGGGATTCGGAGGGCGGAGTGCGGGTTGAGGCAGGCCGCAGTGGTCCTGCTTCCCACCCCCGATTCCGCAGCCCGCACTGCAGAAGATGAACGCCGAGATCATTGCGGTTGGTTCGGAGCTGCTGGGGCCGCACCGCCTCGACACCAATTCCCTCTTTCTGACCGAGCAGTTGAACCGCCTAGGCATCGAGGTGCGTTGGAAGGCGGTGGTGGGCGACAACGAGGCGGACATCGCGGACGCGGTCATGCGGGCGCTGTCGCGGGCCGACCTGGTGCTGGTGAGCGGGGGCCTCGGCCCCACCGCTGACGACCTCACCCGCCAGAGCGTGGCGCGGGCCCTCGACCGGCGCCTCAACCTGGAAGAGCGCATCCTGGAGAGCATCGAGCGGCGCTTCCGCGCCCGCGGCCTGAAGATGCCGGAAATCAACCAGCGCCAGGCCATGGTGCTGGAAGGCGCCGAGATCCTGGACAATCCGGCCGGCAGCGCCCCCGGCCAGTGGCTGCGCCAGGACGGCCGGGTGCTGGCCCTGCTGCCCGGCGTGCCCGGCGAGCTGGAGGCCATGTTCGCCCAGCAGGTGCGCCCGCGGCTGGAGAAGTTCGCGACCGGCCAGGTGCTGGTGACGCGCGTCTTGAAGATCGTCGGGCTGTTCGAATCGCAGGTGGACGAGATGGCCGCGCCCGTCTATTCCCGCTACGACAATCCGGCCACCACCATCCTGGCCTCGCCGGGGGAAATCCAGTTGCACTTGCGGGCTGCCAGCGCCACGGAGGCCCAGGCGTGCGAAGCTCTCAACGAGCTGACCCGCCGGCTGGAACTGGTCCTCGGCGACCACATCTTCTCCGAAGACGGCCAGACCCTGGAGGAGGTGGTGGGCATGTACCTGAGCATGAAAGGCCGGACGCTGGCCGTGGCCGAGAGCTGCACGGGCGGCCTGCTGGCCGAGCGCATCACCCGCGTGCCGGGCAGCTCGCGCTACTTCCGGGGCGGGGTCATCTCCTACAGCAACGAGGCGAAGATGCGCTGGCTCGACGTGCCGCGCTCCCTGCTGGAGACCTGCGGGGCGGTCAGTTCCGAGACGGCGCGGATCATGGCGGAGTCGGTCCGCCACCGCTTCGAGGCTGACTTCGGGCTGAGCATCAGCGGGATTGCCGGTCCGTCGGGAGGCACCGCCGCCAAGCCGGTGGGGCTGGTGTACGTGGCCCTGGCCGAAGTCGGCCGTCACAGCGAAGTGGTTGAGAAACGTTACCCGGGCGCCCGCGACCGCGTCCGCCTGCAGGCCACGCAGACCGCGCTCGACATGCTCCGCCGGCGGATCAAGTAGGGTTCAGGGTTCAGGCCTGAAGGCTGAAGCCTATAGCCTAAAGCCTAAAGCCTATAGCCTATAGCCTAAAGCCTAAAGCCTAAAGCCTAAAGCCTAAAGCCTATAGCCTATAGCCTATAGCCTAAAGCCTATGGTCAACCGCATGGTGTTCAACAACCTGGGCCAGCGGCCGGTGCGGACGGCGCTGAGCGTGCTGGCAGTGGCCATCGAGGTGGTGCTGATCATCAGCGTGGTGGGACTGGTGCAGGGCCTGCTGGAGGACGGCGCCCGGCGCCAGCAAGGCCTGGGCGCCGACATCATCATTCAGCCGGCAGGGGCCTCGGTGATGATGGGGCTGGGCAGCGGCGTGATGCCGGTCAGGATCGGCGACCGCCTGCGCCAAGTGCCCGGGGTGGCCGCCGTCACCCCCGTGCTGGTGCAGAATTTTGGCGGCCTCACCCTGGCCTATGGCATTGATCCGTCCAGCTTCGCGGCGGTCACCGGGGGCTTCCAGGTTCTGGAGGGCCGCTCCCTCCGTGACGGCCTGGAGATGGTCGTGGACAGCGTCTATGCCCAGGACAACGGGGCGCGCGTGGGCCAAAAGCGCGTGCTGTGGAACCGCGACTTTGAGGTGGTGGGGATCGTCGAGCACGGCAAGGGCGCCCGCGTCTACGTGCCGCTGGCCATCATGCAGCCGTTGCTGGGCAGCGAGGGCAAGGCCTCGGTCTTCTACGCCAAGCTGGTGGAGCAGAAGTGGATGGGCCCGGTGCTGGCCGCTTTCAAGGGCCTGCTGCCGGGCTACCCCATCCGCTCCATGAGGGAGTTCACCTCGCTGATGATCTCGGGCAACATCAGCGGTGTGAAGCCGTTCCAGCGGGTCATGATCACCATTGCGGTGCTGATCGGCTTCCTGGTGATCTTCCTGGCCATGTACACCACGGTGCTGGAGCGGACGCGGGAGATCGGGATCCTGAAGGCGCTGGGGGCGTCGAAGGCTTACATCGTGGGCATCTTCCTGCGGGAGACGGCGCTGGTGACGATAGCGGGCATCCTGGTGGGCATGCTGGGCAGCCTGGTGCTGCGCTGGGGCGTCCTGCGCGCCTTCCCCACGCTGACCATCCTGATCACGCCGGCGTGGCTATGGCGGGCGGCAGCGATCGCCGTGGTGGGGGCGCTGCTGGGGGCCGCTTACCCTGCGCTCCGCGCCGCGCGACAGGACCCCATCGAGGCGCTGGCTTACGAGTAGCCATGGCCGCTAACCGCGACGGATCCAGCGCCCGGCCTTGCGCCGGGCACAGCGCGCTGCTATAGCATGGCCGCCAACTACATCATCGAAGTCGAGAACTTAACCAAGATCTACCACGTCGGCCAGATGGACGTGCCGGCGCTGCGCGGCGTCAACCTGCAGGTGGAGGAGGGCGAGTTCCTGGCGGTGGTGGGCCCATCGGGCTCCGGCAAGAGCACGCTCTTCTACATCATTGGCGGACTGACTCCGCCCACCTCGGGCCGGGTCCTGGTGGGGGGCGAGGACCTGGGCCGGATCGGCGACGCCGGGCGCACCCGCCTGCGCAAGAACAAGGTTGGCTTTGTCTTCCAGCGCTTCAACCTGCTGCCCACGCTGACCGCGGAGGGCAACATCGAGATCGCCCGTGACATCGCCGGGCACCCCGACGGCGGCGCCCCGGCGCGCTTCACCCAGATCCTGGAGATGCTGGGAATCCGCCACCGCCTGCACCATCGCCCGGCGGAGCTTTCCGGCGGGGAACAGCAGCGGGTGGCCATCGCCCGCGCCCTGGTCAACCATCCCGCCATCCTGTTGGCGGACGAGCCCACCGGCAACCTGGACTCGGAGAACTCCCAGGCGGTGCTCAACATCCTCCAGGACCTGAACCAGCGGCTCGGCCAGACCATCCTGATCATTACCCACAACA
>CAYVGN010000299.1:0-4571 GCA_964451215.1 uncultured Acidobacteriota bacterium | reverse complement strand
CGCCGGCCGCGTCTTCCAGACCGCGCTCGGTCACCACGTGGAACCCATGAAAGCGCCGGGGTTCATCGCTACCCTGCAGCGTGGCACAGAGTGGGCCGCCACCGGCCGGGTTATGATTCCGCCGCCGCCGGAACTGGCAAAGAATGAAAAATAAGGAATGAGGTTTGGGCCAGTGTCCCACTGGAATGTCTCCACAACTCCCTCCCTTTCACCCGGTTCGAAAACTGCGGCCGAGCGCGCCGGCGATCGAGGACGCGGAGGGCGCGGTGCGGGCGGCGCTGGCGCCGGTGCTGGCGGCATCTCCGCTGCCGGCGGGCGCGCGCGTCGCTGTCACCTGCGGCAGCCGCGGGATTGACCGCATCGCCGAGGTGACCCGCGGTGCCTGCGCCGTGCTGCGCGAAGCCGGGGCGCAGCCCTTTGTAGTGCCGGCCATGGGCAGCCACGGCAACGCCACCGCCGAGGGCCAGCGGCGAGTGCTGGCCGACTACGGCGTCAGCGAGGCCACTGCCGGCGCCCCCCTCATCTCCTCGCTGGAAACCGTCTGCCTGGGACGCACCGCTGAGGGCGTGGAAGTGTTCATGGACCGTGCCGCCTTCGAAGCGGGCTTTGTGTTGCTGGTCGGCCGCGTCAAGCCGCACACTACCTTCGACGGCGAGATGGAAAGCGGCCTGTTCAAGATGCTAGCGGTGGGTCTGGGGAAGCTGGAGGGCGCGCGCATCTTCCACGCTCACGCCATGCGTTGGGGTTTCGGGCCGGTGCTGGTGGCCATGGGGCGGCTGGCGCTCCAGAGCCGCCGCATCTGGGCCGGGCTTGGCTTGGTGGAAAACGACCAGCACCGGCTGGCGGAAGTGGCCGCGGCGCCCGCTTGTGAAATCGAGACCCTGGAACGCCGCCTGCTGGCCCGCGCCCGCCTGCTTTATTCTCGCCTCCCCTTCCGCGAACTCGACCTGCTCATCGTGGACCAGATGGGCAAGGATATCTCCGGCACGGGGATGGACACTAAGGTCATTGGCCGCACGCCTCACCCGGACATCTCGCCGCTGGCGGGCGAGGGCATGACACAAATCCGGCGCATCTATGTCCGCGACCTCACCGCCGAAAGCGAGGGGAACGCCACCGGCGTCGGCTTTGCCGACATCATCCACCGGCGCCTGTTCGAGAAAGTGGACCTGGCCACCACCTATACCAACGGCCGCGCCGCCCTGGCCTTCAACGCCATGCGGCTGCCGATGCACTTCGCCACCGACCGCGAGGCGTTCCAGTTCCTCATCGGCAACCTGGGTGCGCCTCCGCCGGAGACGCTGCGGGCGGTTCGCATCCGCAATACCCTTGCCGTCTCCGAGTTCCTGGCTGCGCCGGCCTGCGCCGCCCTGCTCGCCGGCAACGACCTCTACCAAGTGCTCCCGGCCCAACCGCTCGAATTTGATCCCCAGGGCGATTTGATATAAACCCCCGACAAGCGCCGATTTACGCCGACGGGATACTAATCGGCGTTTATCGGCGTTCCTCGGCGGTTCCCTGCTCGTGCTAAGATCGCGGGCGTGGAGAACGACCCTCCCGGCTGGGTCAACGCGGAAGAGATCTTCAGTCCGGAAGTCTACCTGTATTTCTACTCCGACTTCCTGAACCCGGAGCGCACGCGGCGTGACGCCGACTTCGTGGAGCGGGCGCTGGAGCCGGCGCCGGGCGGGCGCCTGCTGGACATCGGCTGCGGCATGGGGCGCTTGGCCAACCTGCTGGCCGCCCGCGGCTACCGCGTCACCGCCCTGGACACCAGCGAGGCTTACCTGCAAATCGCCCGGGGCGACGCCGCCTGCCTGGGCCTCTCCGTGGATTACCGCCAGCAGGACATGCGCACCATCGAGTGGGTGAGCGAGTTTGACGGGGCCGTCTGCTACTTCACCACCTTCGGCTATTTCTGCGACACCGAGAACGCCGACGTGTTGCGGCGCGTGGCGCGGGCCCTCAAGCCGGGCGGCCGCTTCCTGGTGGAGACGCTCAACCGCGACGCGCTCCTGCGGACGCCCCAGACCCACCGGGTGATCGAGCGCGAAGGGAACTTCCAGATTGATCAGAACCACTACGACCCGCTGACGGGGCGCGTGCAGACCAGCCGCACTGTGATGCTCTACGGCCGTAAGCACACCGGCAGCTTCGCGGTGCGGGTGTTCACCGCCTGCGAACTGGTCCACTGGCTGGAAGAGAACGGCCTGGAGTACGCGGCCCTCTACGGCGAGACCGGGACGCCCTACTCCATGCAGGGAATCCGCATGGCCGTCGTCGGCCGCAAGCCGCTGGGGAGCCGCTGAGCGCCGCTAAACCCCCGATCCTTGTTCCAGGACAATCAGCGGCGGTTTCTTCGCCGGGCCAGCGAGTTGATGTATTCCTCCAGGTTGGTGTAGCCGTCGCCGTCGCGGTCGGCGGCTGCGTCGGAGGCATCCTTGGGATTCAGCCCGCGCGCCGCCTCCCACTGGTCGGGCATGCCGTCCCGGTCGGTGTCGCGGGGCGGGCGGGCGGCGCGGTAAGCCGGCCAGCCGCCCACTTCCCACTGGGAATCGATGAGGGAGCCGCGGCCGTTGCGCACTTGGGCCACGATGCGCTCATCCACCGCATCGCGCACCGGCAGCGTCGCCCCTGCTCCGGCCAGCACCAGCCGGTAAGCCTCTTCGGCCGACACCGTACGAACCTCGGGGACCGGGAAGGGCTGGGGGGCCAGCGCCACCAGCTTGCGCCCGCCCAACTCGGTCCGCTCAAACAGCGCCACCGGGTTTGCGGTCAACTGTGGCCGGCCCGCGACAACGTTGCCGGCGAAGTAGAAGCTGGCATCCGCCTTCGCGGCAAGGGTGAGGGGCGCGCGGTGGGCCGGCGTGCTGGGCCCGGGCTTCAGGTAATTGCCGACGTAGTTGACACTCAGCGCATCGCCGGCGAGCGACGGACTGCCAAAGTCGTAGACCACGTTGTTGCGCACGTCGAAGACTGGGAACGGCCCCCGGCCGTAGTTGTCTCCCAGGCGCGGGTTCCGGCTCTGGTTGTGCGCCCACAGGTTATGGTGCAGGCTGAGCCCTCCCGCCGCCCGCACCAGGGAGCCGTAGCCGTGGGCCCCCTTGTGGTGCACGCTGCGGTTCAAGGCCTCGGCGATCAGGCACCACTCGACCGTCACGTCGGCGATGCCGCCGCTCGGCGACAGGTTCTCGTCAATGGCCCAACTGGCCGAACAGTGGTCAATGACCACGTTGCGGCTCTGGCCGCCGACCGACAAGGCGTCGAGTTCGACGCCGGCGATGTCCCCGGGGCGGCTACGCAGGTAGCGGACGACCACGTCGTGGGTCTCGACGATCAGGCCGTAGCCGCGGAGGCAGAGGCCGTCGCCGGGCGCGGTCTGCCCGGCGATGGTGATATAGGGGCGGCGAATGCGGACCGCAGACTTCAGGTCGAGCAGCCCCGCCACGCGGAAAACCACGATGCGCGGACCTTCCGCCTCGCAGGCGGCGCGGAAGCTGCCCGGCCCCGAGTCGTTGAGGTTGGTCACCAGCAGGACCTTGCCGCCGCGCCCGCCGGGCGTCCGGGAGCCAAACCCCTCAGCCCCAGGAAACGCCGGCATCTCCGCGGCGCTCGCAGAGGAAACGGCGGCGAGCAGCGCGATCGCCAGGCGCCAGGCCGCGCTTCTCCACCTCTGCGCGCTTTGCCCATTCTGCACGGTGGTTTGGCCTTGCCTAGACCCTGGGCCGGGCGGCCTGCCAGCCGGCATGCAGGATGCCTCGCATCTGGGCCAACGCCCGGGCCTGCTTCGGGTCCTTGGCCAGGTTGCGCCATTCGTGCGGGTCGGTTTCGTGGTCGTAGAGTTCGGCCACGTCCTCGCCGCCCCACTCTGTGTAGCGGTAGCGCTCGGTGCGCGCCGAGCGCCCCAGCAGGCCTCGGCCGCGCTGCACCACGGTGAAGGCAGCCTTCTTCCAGGGCCGCCGAGGGTTCTCCAGCAGGGGAACGAAGCTGTCGCCTTCCAGGCCCGTGGGGAGCGGCAGGCCGCATAGCTCGACCAGCGAGGGGTAGATATCCACGAACTCCACCAGCCGCGGCGAGCCGGCGGCGCGGCGCCGCCCAGGAGCAGCCACGATGAGCGGGGCGCGCGCCGACTCCTCGAACAGGCTCATCTTCCGCCACAGCCCCAGGTGGTCGTTCAGGTGCCAGCCGTGATCCCCGAACAGCAGGACCACCGTGTTGTCCGTCAGCTTCAACCGCTCCAGCGCCTCCAGCAGCACGCCGACCTGGGCGTCCAGGAAGGTGGTGCAGGCGTGGTAGGCAGCAATCGCCTTCTTCCGATCCAGTTCGCTCAACTGGTCATCGCCCGGGTTCCTTGTCAAGGCGATGGGCGGGATGTCGTCGCGGTCGTCCGGCGGGGTCTTGGGAAGCTCGATGCGCTCGGGCGGGTACATCTCGAAATACTTGCTGGGGGCGATCCACGGCAGGTGCGGCTTATGGAAGCCGGCGCCCATGAAGAACGGCTTGTCCTTGTGCTGTTCCAGGAGGCGTGCGATGCGCCGCGCCGTCCGGCCGTCCGGCTCGTCGGCGTCATC
>CAYVGN010000298.1:0-4581 GCA_964451215.1 uncultured Acidobacteriota bacterium | reverse complement strand
GCCTCGGCCCCGGATTTCAACTTCTCGGAAATCTTGGTGCTGCAGAACCGAAAGGCGCCGGCGGTCCTCAAGCTGGCCGTTTCGGAGAACCCGTTGGTGGGCAGCGATCTTGGCTCGCTGGATGCCCAGATGCATCGTGCTCCGGGCACGGGGAAGGGGCTGATCGAGCGCCTCTTCTACTTCTTCTTTCCGCCTCCGCGAAATTGTCTGGCGCAGGCCCGGGCGGACCTGGAAGCCGCAGAAGCGCGCCTCAAGGGCAGTGACAAGCAGGAGAAACCCAAGTCGGGGCAGGTTTCGCGGTCGTGCGACTTTGCCGCCGCCCCGCTGGACTTCTACGCCGCGCAACTCAGTCCGGGCGTCATCCTCAGCACCGGAGGCCTCGGCTCGGGCTTGTTCCGCCGGTTCTACCTGCCGCCCCTGGCGCAGGTGGAAGCGGGCGGGAAAACGTTCTTGGTCTTCGAAGCCCAGGGACAGAGCCGGGTGGAGCGGGCCGAAATTGACGACTACAGCCTGCCGGAAGAGCTGCGCGGGGCTCGCGCGCATTATTTCTGGGCCATGGGCGCGGACCCGCCGTTTCCTTTTGCGCGCGACCCGCTGCGCAAAAACGTCCAACTGATCCACGTCGTGTATGCCTGCCTCAGCCTGAGCGGCGAGGCCGCCGGCCCCTTCGGCGAGCTGCTCCGACAGATCAACTTCCACTGACCCGGTCGAATCCCCGTCCGCTACCTGCGGGCTGGCTGTGTCTCGACGGCGAACTGCGGCGCTCTCTGGAACAGGAAGGGGCCGGCACGAAACTGCTGCGGCGCGCCGGTCAGGTCCGTCAAGAAGGCCGTCTTGCCCAACTGCACCAACGGGACGCCTTGGGCCCGCAACTCCTCCGGGAACTGGGAATGCAGGTGCAGCAACCAAGCCACGCGTCCCCGCCACGGCAGGAGCAGAGGGCCGAACTGGCCGTTCGGGGGGACCTGGATGATGCGGTTGCCGACCCAGAGGCGAGGTTGCCAGGGCGTCCAGCGCGGATCCCAACAGTGTTCCAGGACCCAGACCGGGCGACTACGGAAGTAGTAGGTCACCTTGCGCCAACTCACGTCGTCGTCCTGCCATACCACCAGCAGGTCAGGGTCCGGGCGCGCCATTCGGAGCAAAGATATCCGGTCGGTGGTCCGCAGCGATTCCGCCTGGACCTCGACCCAGGAGGCCTGGCGCAAGGCAAGCGCGCCCCAGAAACGGAACTGCTCAACCAACCGCGGGAAGGCGCCGCGAATGTGGGGGCGCGGATTGGGCTGCCGGTGGGGGCGAATGAAGAGCCAGAACTGGATGGCCAGCGCCAGTGCCAGGAAGACCCAGCAACGGCTCAGGGGACGGGGCAGAAATCCGGCCGCGCGCCGGCTGGCGCGGTCCAGGCAGGCTCCCCCCAGCAGGCACAGCACCGGGATCACCGACAGCGTGTGCCCGGGGTGCGCCACGTGGATGAGCACGAAGAAGACCAGCGGAGGCGCAACCCAGAGCGAGAGAAAGAGCCAGTCCGGCAAGGGGGAACGGACCTTGTTGTCAGTCGCAGCCGGTCGGGGAGGGCGGGCAGCGTTGCCGATTCCTCGTAGCGCCAGCGGGAGAGCCCAGATCCAGCCCACCACGGCCAGGGCCTCCCAGACGAAGGCCTGGCTGAGCATAGCCCACCAATCCCAAAATCCGCCGCCGAAGACGACGGAACTGGCTTCGGACTGCTCGCCGAGGTAGCCGGAAAACAGGCGCCACAGCTTACCGGGCCCGCCGACCACCAGCGTCATCGGCACAAGCCAGACCAGCACGGCGGCGGCAGCCAGCGAGGCCGCCCCCGCCAACCTTCGGAAGGAACCGAGCGATGCCCAGGCGCAGGCCAGCCAGAGCGGGGCCAGCAGCAGGACCAGCGCCGGACGCCAGCCACCGCCCAGGCCCAGGGCCATCGCGGCATAGTAGGCGAAGCGTGCCTCACCCGCTGCGGCCCGGTGGCAAAGCCAGGCCACCAGTGTGGTCACCACCGCCAGATACGGGCGCAGCGGCGAGGCCAGGGTCGAGTGCCAGAAGACAGGGTTCAGAACCAGCAGCAGGGCTGCCGCAGCGCCGGCCCGGCGGGAGCACATGCGCCGCCCCAGCAGGAACAGCAGCAGGGGCGCCGCCAGGGCGGCCAGCAGGCTACAGGCCAGGAACGTGTGCTCCGGGCTGCGCAAGAAGAAGTTCAGCAGGCGCGCTTCAGCGACGAACAGCGGGTAGCCGGGCGGCTGGGGCTGATGCAAACCCGGGTCGAACTGCTCCAGCGCCAGGGCCAGATTGACGGCGTCGAAGGAGTGCAGGTAGCGCGGCGCCAGTGGCAGGCGGGTGGCGGCAACCAGCGCTGCCACCAGCACGACCAACACCGCCAGGAACCTGGAATCCCCACCCCAGCCGCCGGTGCCAGCATCAGCGGACTGTTCGGAGCGGGAAGCCGGTGTCAACGTCGCCATCGGCAGCCACTTGCGTCCCAGCCAGTGGACGCGGAACGCCACGCCGCCTCTCCTTGCCAACGCGGGCGAGGAACAGCAGCGAAGCCGTGTTGTTTGTCAGCGGCGGCGCCACGCGCCCCGCCGCACACGAACTGCTCCTGATATTGTGTACAGCCCTCTCCCATCCCCTGTTTTGCCGAAGTATGACAGAGGGCGGCTGTCGAGAGCAAGCAGGGCCTGCGGCGGGTCAGCAGAGGTGATGTCAAGCTGCAGATCAGCGGCTCAGAGTAAGGGGCGCCAGTACAAGAGAGCGCATTCTACAAGGAAGGGAGCGGACGAATGCGCTAGCGGTCAGGGCGGAAGCGCCAAGGCCGCTTCCCCATCGGGGAATGCGCGTACAGGGAACCCCCTGGTGGCATAGAACAAGTGGGTGCCCAGGGCCTGGAGCCGCCCGGTTTCCGGCCAAGAGCGGTACAGTTGGCTGTCACGCTGGTTGAAGTCGGAATCCGAGGCGGCCCGCAACCGTGCGAATGCGATCATCAAGACTGAGGAATTCCACGCCCGCGACCGCTGAACGCGCGACCAGCGCAGACGCTAGGTGCAGTGCATCCAGCGTGCGAATCGGCTCCCCGGGAAATGGTTGCCGCGCGCGGTCAACGATCTCAGGGCCGATGCGTAGCACGTTCCAGTGCGCCGCGGCAGTATTCAGGAGCGCCCGCCGGTCGGCCGCGGCGGCTTCTGTGGTGTCGCCCAGCGCGACAGCGCGGATCAGCACTCGGTCGCATTCGACCAGCGTGAGATCGGAGGCCAGCACCATGTCCGCGGCGGCTAACGCCCGACGTACCCGCGGCGCCGCTTCTTCACCCAACAACCAGGCCAGGACGGCGCTCGACTCAGCGTAGAGGTTCACCGCGAACCGCGCTCCTCCTCGAGCAGTTGCGCTGCCCGGTGCCGCTGAAGGAGACGCGGCAGCAGCGGATACAGGCTAGAATCGTTCTGACTGCCGAGCGTCAACAGACCTTTCCTAGCCAGGACCACAAGCCCGGAGGGGACCGAGCGATCGCTGGTCGCTTGTCCCGGTGGGACAAGTTCCGCGACCACCTCGCCACGATCGGTAACCAAGAGGCCTTCGCCCGATCGGACTTGGCGTATGTACTGGCTGAGGCGGTTCTTGAGCTCTCGCAGGCCGACCGCTTTCATCCTGCCAATGTAGCCTCATGCGGCCACATCTGTCAAGATCCGCGCACCCGGATACCCAGACTCCGGCGGGTGAAGGGTCTGGCGAAGCTGCGGGTGGGCACCCGCCCCGGCGGCGCGGCACAAACCCGGACCTGATCCTGCAGGAATGGGCTACAATAGCGGGGTGAGGTTGTTTCGGCCGTTGGCGCTGGTTCTGTCGGTTTGTGCAACGCTGATGGCGGCGCAAGCTCCACGCAGCGGGCAGAACCTGCCCCCTCAAGAAAAGAAAACTCCGCCCCCTTCCCAAGCCCCCGGGCAGGTCCCCATTTTCCGAGGCGGCGTGACCGTAGTGGTCGCGCCGGTAACGGTTACGAACGAGGCCAGCGGCGAATTTGTCGCGGGCCTGAAGCCCGAGGACTTCATCCTGTTTGACAATGACATCCGCCAGCAGATCCAGGTGGGACCGGCAGAGCTGCCGATCTCGCTGGTGATCCTGATTGGCAACAGCGTCCGCGTCGAGACCCTCTTGCCGGAGGTTCGCAAGACCGGCATCCTGTTCACCGACCTGCTTCTGGGCGAGCGAGGCGAGGCGGCCGTCCTTACCTTCGACCACCGGGTCGAGCTGGTGCAGCCATTCACCAGCGATGCCGAGAAGATCCGGAAAGTCTTCAAGGAGCTGAAAGCGGGCTCGGAGAGCGCCCGCCTGAGCGACGCCCTCGTGCGGGCGCTCACCCTGTTGCGCGACCGGGCGCAGGAGCGGCGCAAGGTGATTGTCATCATCGCGGAAGGCCGCGATTGGGGTAGCGAAACCGACCTGGGCTACGCGCTGCGGGAGGCGCAGATCGGGGGGATCTCGATTTACCCGGTGGCCCTCAGCAGCACCCGGGCCGCGCTGACCCGGCCGCCGGCGCCCCCGCCGCCCTCGCCTTTCCCGCCCGGGGCC
>CAYVGN010000297.1:0-4599 GCA_964451215.1 uncultured Acidobacteriota bacterium | reverse complement strand
AGATGTGTATAAGAGACAGCCCCCTACTGTGCTTAACATAATCACAGTCTAAGGACGGGCCGCCGTGGTGTCAATGCACACAGGCTCGCGGGCTCCCGGGCTCGCGGCGCGACTCAACCGAACCCAAGGCTGGCTACTAGCACGAACGCGTGCGGCTGTGGCCGTCAACCAGCCTGCGTTATGGGCGGACCAGGGAGCCGTTGCGGCGGCGAGTGGAACCCCAGCCGGCGTCGTCGCGCAGCGGCGGGAGCGGAAAGCGGGCCGCCATTTTCTCGTCCAGGTCAATGCCCAAGCCGGGCCGATCGCTGGGCCACATCGCTCCATTGCGGATCTCCGGGCAGCCGGGGAACACCTCGCGGGTTTCCGCCGGGAACAGGTACTGCTCCTGGATGCCGAAGTTGTAGCAGGCCAGGTCCAGGGCCAGGTTGGCGGCGTGGCCGACGGGGGAGACGTCGCCCGGGCCGTGCCAGGCCGTGCGCACCCCGAACCACTCGCACAGCGCCGCCACCTTGCGGGCCGGGCTCAGCCCCCCGATCTGCGAGATGTGGATGCGGATGAAATCAATCAGCCGCTGCGCGATCAGCGGCACAAACTCCTGCGGGCTGTTGAATAACTCTCCCATCGCTAGCGGAACGCTCGACTGCTGGCGGATGATGCGGAAATGGTCAATCTCCTCGGGCGGAACGGGATCTTCGAGGAAGAACAGCCGGTAGGGCTCCAGGTCCTTCGAGAGGCGGACGGCGTCGGGGAGCGGGAGGCGCTCGTGGACGTCGTGCAGTAGTTCCACTTCGTCGCCGAGCCTGGCGCGGAGGTGGGCGAACAGCTTGGGGATCAGGCGGACGTAGGGGCCGGGCTCCCAGATGCGGGTGGTGAGCCGGTAGCCGGCGTCGGGCCCATCCGGCGGCGCCTTCTGCGCAGCGCGGCCCCCGGCGGCGCCGTAGGTGGCGTAGCCGGGGACAGCCACTTGCGCGCGCACGTAGCGATACCCTTGCTCCATCCACTTCTTGACGCTGTCGGTGACTTCCTCGAAGTCGCGGCCGGAGGCGTGGGCATACAAGTCGGCAGATTCCCGGCACTTCCCTCCCAGCAACTGGTAAACCGGCATATTGGCGCGCTTGCCCTTGATGTCCCACAGCGCCATATCCACGCCGCTGAGGGCGTTGTTCAGCACCGGGCCGTTGCGCCAGTAGGAGCTGACGAACGAGGACTGCCAGATGTCCTCGATCTGCTCCGGGTCTTTGCCCATGAGAAAAGGCCGCAGGTATTCCTGAACGGCGGTGGCCACCGCCAGGGCGCGCTGGGTGAAGGTGGCGCAGCCGAGTCCGTAGAGTCCCGGCTCGCTGGTCTCCACCTTCACCACCACCAGGCGGATGCCGTTGGGCGCGGTGAGGATCACCCGCACATCGCGGATCTTCAGTGGCGGAAGGCCGCGCGTGACGGCCTGAGCACGCGCCTCGCCCGGCGCCATCCTGGCCAGGACCGTGGCGGGCAGGGACAGAAGCAGATTGCGTCGCGTCATGCCGCCAGATTCAACCACAAAGGCAGAGACGTGCAAAGGTAGTGCCGGCATCCTGCCTGACGTCACCTACTTGAGCGGGTGGCCTTGCCCTGGGGCCGCGGGCCGCTGGCCCCCAACCCCCTGCTGGCAATGGGCCGGCGTGCCGTCGAAACGGCCGCCATCCCAGAACGTAGGGCCCGGCTTTAGTCCGGGCCGAAGACGCTTCTGTGGGACAATGAGGCCGGAGGCCGTCATGACTGATCCTGCCGTTCCTGCAGCTTCGCCCGTTCCCGCCCTCAGCACGCTTAGTGAAGAAGAGCGGATGTTCCGCGACAGCGTGCGCCAGTTCGCCCAGGACAAGGTCAAGCCGTTGGCCAAGCAGATGGACGAGGAAGGCCACTTCAGCTCCGAGCTGATCCGCGAGTTCTTCCAGTTAGGCCTGATGGGCATCGAGGTCCCGGAGGAGTACGGCGGCTCGGGCGGTTCGTTCTTTCAGAGCATCCTGGCCATCGAGGAGCTGTCGGCGGTGGACGCGTCGGCGGCGGTGGTAGTGGACGTGCAGAACACGCTGGTGAACAACGCCGTCCTGCGCTGGGCGAGCCCGGAGCAAAAGAAGCGGTTCCTGCCGCGGCTGGTGGCGGACACGGTGGGCGCCTACGCGCTGTCGGAGGCGGAGGCGGGCAGCGACGCCTTCGCGCTGACCACGCGGGCCGAGGCCCAGGACCACCAGTTCCTGCTCAACGGCCACAAGCTCTGGATCACCAATGCCAAGGAAGCCGGGCTGTTCCTGTTGTTCGCCAACGCCGACCCGTCGGCCGGCTACCGCGGCATCACCGCCTTCCTCATCGAGCGCGACACGCCCGGCTTCCGCGTCGGTAAGAAGGAAGACAAACTTGGCATCCGCGCTTCCTCCACCTGCGAGCTGATCCTGGAAGACTGCCGCGTGCCGCGGGAGAACGTGCTGAGCGAGGTGGGCAAAGGTTACAGGATCGCCATCGAGACGCTGAACGAGGGCCGCATCGGCATCGGGGCGCAGATGACCGGCCTGGCCCGTGCCGCGCTCGACTACGCCCTCCAGTACGCCAGGGAGCGCAAGCAGTTCGGCAAGCCCATCGCCGAGTTCCAGGCGGTCCAGTTCCAACTGGCGGAGATGGCGGTGGAGGTGGAGGCGGCCCGCACCATGACTTACAACGCCGCCCGCCTGAAGGACTCCGGCCAGCCCTTCGTGAAAGAGGCGGCTATGACCAAGTACTTCGCCTCCCAGGTCGCTGAGCGCGTGACTTCCCTGGCCATCGAGATCTTCGGTGGCTACGGGTTCACCAAGGACTACCCGGTCGAGAAGCTGTGGCGCGACTCGAAGATCGGCAAAATCTACGAGGGCACGTCCAACATGCAGCTCCAGACCATTGCCAGGCTGGTCCTCGGCAAGTAGGGGCAGGCCTCGTGCCCAATGTCACTTACTTGAGCTTGTGGGTTTGCCTGGGAGCGCAGGCCTCTGGCCTGCAAGTTATTGAATCCGAAGCAAAGCAGGCGGGACGCCTGCGCCCCCGGGGTACTGCGGACTCGTAAAGTAAGTGACATTGGGCCTCGTGCCTGCCCAGGGCGGCCACTAGGGCCGCCCCTACAACCTGCCCAGGGGCGGCCACCAGGGCCGCCCCTACATTGCCCGCGTATGCGAGCTAGCGGATTGCAACCGTAACCTTGTTGCTGGCCACCTGGTTCTGCTCCAGGTAAAGCTCGACCGCCTCGCCCGGCGACGCATTCTCGGGGATGCGTACATTCACCTGGTAAAGGCCGACCAGGCCCGGGGTGAGGCCGGCAAACTCGACGGTGGCCGCCACTCCGCCCACATAGGCGGTCACCGCCTGCGTCACCTGGGCCGGCGGGCTGCTGGGGGAAGCCTCGCCGGTCTTGACGGCGGGCTTGGTGGCGCCCAGACCGGTGGCGTAGACGATGACCACGTCGCCGCGCCGGGCGGGGTTGGAGCTGGCGATGAGCGCGCCCTGGGCGTCGGTGATGACGCCGGCGCCACTGCCGCTGGAGTCCACGGTGAAGATGCCGGGTTGCGCGCTGGCCAGCGTGACCAGTTCCGGCGGGCTGGCCGTCCCGCTGGCTTGAACCAGCAACGGCAGGGTGTTTCCCGCCACAAGCTCGAAGGGCACCTGGGCGTTGACCTGCCCGCTGTCAGCGTAGTAGAGGGGCACATTGGTGCCGGCCAATTACACGGTGGCGCCGGCCAGGGAGCGGGGCAGCGGAATGGCGCTGGCGGCGCCGCTGTCGGTCGCCAGGTTGCTGCCGAACAGGGAGAAGATCTGGCCGGGAGCCAGCGGCGCGTAGCGCTTGAAGCTGGCGCCGCTGACCGCGCCGTTGCGGTAGATCAGCGGGACGCGGGCGCCGCCTGCCCCGGCCGCCGCCACCACGCATTCGATGGGATCGGCGCGGCCCGCCTTCAGCCCGCTTCCGCTGGCCTGCACCTGCACGGAGGTGGAGCCCGTTCTGCCCGAACTCCACATCCCCGAGTAGAGGCCGTTGCCCAGCGGGCGCAGGGTGACCGCCTCGTCGCCGTTGCTGAAGGTGGCGACCACGGTGGAGGTGCTGACGGCGTTGCCGCAGTTGTCCAGCACCCGCACCAGGATGGGCGTGGCCCACCCGGATGGCAGGCTGAAGTTGTTGAGCAGCGAGGTGTGCAGGGGATACTGCTGGGTGGGGGTGCAGGCGGCAGGCTGAGGCAGGGTCCCCTGCGCAAGCAACGCCCGGTCGGTCAACGGCTCGCCGGCTGAGCCCGCGGCCCCCGCCGCGGTCACTACCAGCAACACGCTGGCATCCTGGGTGACGCCGGTGTCAAACGACACCGTCACCCGGCCGCGATAGACGCCGGCCGCCAAGCTGGCGGGATTGGCCTGCACGGTGAGCGTGGCCCGGTCGGTGGAGCCCTGGAGGCGGCCGCCGGACGGCGACACGGAGAGCCAGGCGGCGCCGTCGGTGGTGCTGGCCGCGGCTACATAGCTCAGAGCAGCGCCGCCTGGCTCTCCGTGTCGCCGTCCGGCGGCCGCCAAGCTGGCGGGATTGGCCTGCACGGTGAGCGTGGCCCGGTCGGTGGA
>CAYVGN010000296.1:0-4602 GCA_964451215.1 uncultured Acidobacteriota bacterium | reverse complement strand
CGTAGTCTTCACGACCGTACTCAAGGGAAGAAACTAGGCGGTCACGGCACTAGTCGCGCCCGCCCTGGCGGAACATCTCCAGGCTCCACTCGTCCTCCTGGGGCGAGTGCTTCAGGATGTAAATGTTGGAGTCGTCGGCGCGGACCTTGAAATAGGCGTGGTCGGGGCCGTACCAGCAGTCCAGCACTTCGCGGACCTCGAAGGTGTGGCCGTGCAGGGAAAAGCGGGTGGGCCGCTGGTCAGCCTTGTGCCCGGAATAGCTTTCCACCCTCAGCTTCATTCCGCGCTCCCTTGCTCCACCTTAGCAGAGCGCCGCTGCGGCTACAACTCCGGCGCCCTGCCGGCCCCGCCGGCCTGCTCCGCAAGTTCCAGCACCCGCTCCGGCGCAACCGTCAGGTCTTCCACGCCGCCGCCGCTTTCCAGCGCCTCCGTCAGGTACCAAGCCGCGATTGAGGCGGCCTGCTCGTCAGTGATCGGCCGCCCCTTCTGCTGCGCATGCCGGGCGAAAGCCACGTGGGGAAGGGCCACGGTGATGCGCTTGCCGTTGACCAGGAAACGAACGTCCACCGTGTCGCTGTGGCGCAGGGAAATGGCCGTTTGCAGAAAGACGAAGTAGCAGCGATAGCGCGTGCCGTCCACTCGCGAAGCGCATTCAAAGTGCCGATAGTCCATCTTCCGCTCCAGCCTCGGCCCAACAACTTCATGGTATAGTACAGCGCAATCCCGAGCGCGTCTGCCAGGAGTTGGGCTGTGGGTATGTAGCCCAGGAACCCTGGCCTGCCAGGTCCGCCGGGGGCCGACTAAGGGCCCCGGGCGGCGGAAGGGGCGTCGTTGAGCGAACGGAACAATGAAGCAGCACCGGAGGGCCTGCCGGCGGCGGGCAGCGCGGCAGGGGTGGGGGCGGAAGCGAGTGACCCCATTTTTCGCGCGCTGGACCGATTAGCCGGCTCCGCCGATCCGGTGGCCCTGGCCGGGGAACTGGCCCAATGCCTGCTGGAGCGGTTCGACGGCGAGCTGGCCGAGGTGTGGGTGTGCGACGGAGGCGGAATCAGCCGCCTCGGCGCGCGGGCGCGCCGGGGTGGGGCGCCCGCCGCCGACCCGCTGCTGGCCCGGCGATTGGCGTTCCTTTCCGGACCGCTGGTCATTCGGCTGGAGGGCGCCGGCGAAGAGCTCCGGGCCTGGGCCGCACAACAGGGCGCCTCTCACCTGCTCGCCTACCCGACGACGCTGGCTGGCCGGACCGCCGGGGCGCTGGCCGTCTACCTGCGAGTGGCCCCGGCCCCGGAGGCGCTGACCTCCGCCCAGATGTACGCGGCGCTGGCAGCCGTGGCCCTGGCCGGCGCCCGGGCCCTGGCGGAGAACCGCTCCATCATCACCCAGCTCCAGTTCCTGGTGGAGGCCAGCCAGGTGTTGAACTCCACCCTGGACCTGGCCGAACTGCTGGAGCTGATCCTGAACTTGGCCTGCAAGGAGATCAAGGCCGACCGCGGCAGCGTCTTCCTGGTGGATCGCGCCAAGCGGGAGATCTGGACCATTCTGGCCCACGGGCTGCAGCAGCAAGAGATCCGGCTCTCTTTCGGCCAGGGCGTGGCCGGCCGCGTGGCCGAGACCGGCGAGACGCTGAACGTCGAAGACGCCTATGCCTGCCCCTACTTCGAGCCCAGCTTCGACGAGCGCTTCAATTACCGCACCCGCACGCTGCTGTGCACTCCCATCCGCAACCGCACCGGGGACACCGTGGGCGTCCTGCAACTGCTCAACAAGCGCGACGGCCGCTTCTCCGGCCGCGACGAAGAGTTTCTGGGGGCGCTGTCGGTGCACATGGCGCTGGCGCTGGAGAACGCGCGGCTGCACCGCGAGCTGCTGGAGAAGCAGCGGCTGGAGCGCGACCTGCAACTGGCGCGCAACATCCAGCGCAGCCTGCTGCCCGATGCTCCCCCGGTCGTCCCCGGCTATGACATCGCGGTGCTGAACGAGCCCTGCTTTGAGGTGGGCGGCGACTACTACGACTTCCTGGCGCTGGGGCCCCACACCCTGCTGCTGGTGGTGGCCGATGTGGAAGGCAAGGGCGTCAGCTCGGCGCTGGTCATGTCCAACCTGCAGGCCACCCTGCGCGCCCTGGTCACCCACCTGCACTCCCTCGAGGTCATTACCCTCTCGCTGAACGAGATGATCCTGACCGACACCCGCTCGGAGAAGTTCCTCAGCATCTTCCTGGGCCTGGTGGACACCCGCCGGCAGGGGCTGCACTACATCAATGCCGGGCACATTCCCCCGCTGCTGCTGCGCGCCGACGGCAGCGCCCTCTGGCTGGAAGAGGGCGGGATGGTGATCGGGCTGTTCAGCGCCGTGGACTACCAGCGGGGCTCGCTGAGGCTGGAGTCCGGCGACGTCATCCTCTGCTGCACCGACGGCATCATCGAGGCCTGCAACACCGAGCAGGAGCAGTTCGGCCAGCAGCGCCTGGTGGATTTGGTGAAGGCCAACCGCCACCTCTCCGCCCAGGAACTAGTGGAGTTCATCACCCGCCAGGTCTCGGATTATTCCCGTGGCGGCACCCACGTTGACGACAAGGTCCTGATGGTGGTGAAGGTGCTGGAGGCCCTGGACCCAAAGGTGTAGTCGCAAAGTCGCGACCTCCGTCCTCCCACCCTGTCTCCCGCCCCGGCCGCCGCTGAATGACGTTCGCAGAAATCGGTCACCGGACGCAAGGTACTCAATGTCAGGGAAACAAAGCACTTATGCTCCGGCCCCTGGTGACATACTTCCGCGAACGTCATGAAATGCGCGGCGCGGTCGCGCCCCAGTGAGGAACCCATGGAAATCGGCTTTCACACCGACGCCTTCAACAGCAGCTACTGGAACTTCCAGCAGTGCCTGGAGTGGGCCCAGCGCAACGCGGTGCGCTACATCGAGTGCGGGACGATAGACGGGGTGAGCTGGCTCCACGGGCTCGGCTACCAGCCGCACGTGGCGCTCTGGGAGGATCCCCTGCTGCTCCGGCGGAAAATGGAGCGCTACCAGGTGCGCTTCTCGCAACTGGACGCGGCCTTCCCCCTCTCGCTGCCCGAGGGAGCCACGCTGGGCGTGGAGTACGTGCTCCGCACCATCCGCTGGGCCAGCCTGGCGGGCTGTCCCCGGGTGGACACCACCGACCACCGGCGCCGGCCCGAAGGGCTGAGCGACCGCGAGGCGCTGGAGCACATGCGCCGCATCTACCGCCAGATTCTCAAGGTCGCTGAGGCCTACCAGATCACCATCAATATCGAGCCGCACGGCTACTACACCACCAAGCCGGAGTTCCTGGCCCAGATGCTGGCCTTCTCCGACTCGCCCTACCTGCGCATGAACATGGACACCGGCAACACCTTCATTGCCGGACAGGCCCCGGTGGCGTTCCTGGAACGTTTTCGGGACCGGGTGAATCACGTGCACGTCAAGGACGTGAGTCCCAGCCTGGCGGCGGCCGCGCGCGGCGAATTGACCGGCATCGCGGTGAGCCACTGCGCCGTGGGCGAAGGCGTCAACGCCGAGAACATCCGCCGCTCGGTGGCGCTGCTGGCCGCCACGGGCTTCGACGGGGTGCTGAGCATCGAGTGCGAGGGGCAGGGCGGCCCTATGATCGAGCGCAGCCTGGCCTGGGTCCGCAACCTGGTGCAGGAGGCCCAGCGGGAGGCGGCCGCGCCCAAGTAAGGCTGCGCATGCGGCCGCCGCGCCGAAGTAAGGCTGCGCCTGCGGCCTCAGGGGAGCGAGTGAATTATGCGCGTCGAACGTTACCTTGCTGCAATCTTTATGGCTGCGCTCGCCGGGATGCTGCCGGCGGCGCAGGCGCCGGGCGCCGCCTCAGAGGCTCCCGTCCGTACGCTGATTCTGACCGGGGAAAGCGACTACCCGTACCACGACTGGCGTTCCACGACGCCGTTGCTGAAAGCCATCCTCGAGAACTCCGGCCGCTTCGAGGTGAAAGTGGCTGAGGAGCCGCGCGGCCTGACCACCGCCACGCTCGCCGCCTATGACCTGCTGGTGCTGAACTACAACGGGCCGAGGTGGGGCGCCGAGACCGAGCGCGCCCTCGAGGAATACATTCGCTCCGGCAAGGGGATGATCGCGGTGCACGGGGTCAGCTACGGCGTGTTTTTCGGCATGGAATTCCGGGAGCGCCGCTGGCGGGCCCCGGCCGGCGGCGAGCGGGGCTGGGCCGCCTACGCCGACATGCTCGGCGTCACCTGGCGTCCGGAAAACATCGGGCACGCCGTGCGCCACGTCTTCCCGGTGAAGTGGGTGGACCGCGAGCATCCGATCAGCCGCGGCCTGGAGCCCACCTTCTTGGCCAACGACGAGCTCTACCATCGCATGGATCATCGGCCCAACGCGCAGGTGCTGGCCACCGCCTTCAGCGACCCCAAGATGGGCGGAACCGGGAAGGAGGAGCCCATCCTCTGGACGGTGGGGTTCGGCCGGGGCCGGGTGGTGCACACCACGCTGGGCCACGACACGGCCGCCATGTACCAGCCGGGCTTCATCGCCGCCTTTGCCCGTGGCGCGGAGTGGGCGGCCACCGCCGGCGTGACGCTTCCCGAGCGCCTCACCGCGGCCCGCGTC
>CAYVGN010000295.1:0-4605 GCA_964451215.1 uncultured Acidobacteriota bacterium | reverse complement strand
GCACCTACCATCCGCTGGGGCGGAACCTGGTGCTGGCGCGCAGCACCCAGTTCGGCCTGGCCGAGCCCTTCGGCCCGCTCCGCCGGGTGCGCGTGCTCAACTTGCAGGACCAGGAGGAGTTCCGCTTCACCCGCGACCTGCCCCTGCCCGAGCGCTTTTTCGCCGGCGGCGGCAACTCCCATCGCGGTTTCGGCGTCAACCAGGCCGGCCCCCGCGATCTGGTCACTGGCTTCCCCGTCGGCGGGAACGCGCTGTTGATCAACAACCTGGAGCTGCGCTTCCCCCTGCTGGGGCCCAACATCGGCGGCGCCCTGTTTCACGACACAGGCAACGTCTTCGAGAGCGCGGGCCACATCTCCCTGCGGATGAAGCAGCGCAACCGGTCCGACTTCAACTACCTGGTGCACGCCGTTGGCTTCGGCGTGCGCTACAAGACCCCGGTGGGTCCAGTGCGCCTGGACCTGGGCTACAGCATCAACCCGCCCTCGTTCTTCGGCCTGACCGGCACCCGCGGGGCGCTGCTGGCAGGCAAGGGCACCCGCGAAATGCGGTCGCTGAGTCATTTCCAGTTCTTTTTCTCGATCGGGCAGACTTTCTGATGGAGCACTGCTTCCTGCGGTCCGTGTTGTTGGCGCTGCTGGCGGTCGCCGCCCCTGCCGAGATTGTGGACCGCATCGTGGCTACCGTAGGGCGGCGGGTGATCACGCTGAGCCAGGTGCAGGAGGCCTGGCGGGTGGAACGGCTGCTGAATCAGCAGCCTCCTCAGCCACTCGACGCCAGCCTTGTGCGCGAGGTGGCCGACCGGCTCCTCAACCAGGCGCTGCTGGCCCAGGAGATGGAAGCCAGCCGGTTTCCGCACGTTTCCGGAAGCGAAATTGAGGCGCGGATGGCCGAGATCAGGCAGAGCTACGGAGGGGAGGCGGGCTTCCGCCAGGCCCTGGAGAAGCACCAGGTCGAGGAGCAGGCCCTGCGGCGGCGAGTCGAGCTGGAGGAGAACCTGAACCGCTTCATCGAGCTGCGCTTCCGTCCCATCGTCCAGGTGGACGAGCCAGCCATCGAGCGCTACTACCGCGAAACCTTGCTGCCCCAGTTGCGCCAGCGGGGATCCAGCCAGACGCCTCAACTCGACGAGGTGCGCGAGCGGATCGAGGAGGTGCTGGTGGCCCAGCGGATCAACGGGGAACTGGCCAACTGGATCAAGGAACTGCGGGCCCAAGCCAACATCCAGTGGAGGCTTTAGGCTCTAGGCTCTAGGCTTTAGGCTCTAGGCCTGAGGCTTGAGGCTCTGGGCTTGAGGCTTCAGGCTTGAGGCTGGCAAAGGACGCCTCGGTTGGCTTTGGGCTTTGGACCTATAGCTGAATGTTGCGAGCGGCGAAAATCCTGATTGGCGTGGTGCTGGCCCTGGTCGTGCTCACCACCGCAGCCCTCCTGTACGTTCGCAGCGACCGCTTCCAGCGCTACGTGCTGGGGCGGATCGTCGGTCAAGTGGCGCAGGTGACCGGCGGGCGCGTCGAGCTGAGGGAGTGCCGCTTCAGCCTGAGCCCGCTGGAGGCGGAACTGCTGGGGCTTACCATCCGCGGGCGCGAGAGGCCCACTGAGCCGCCCCTGCTCTCAGCCGACAGCATCCTGGTCCGCCTGAAGATCATCTCCCTGTTCGGCCGCGAGATTGACTGGCAACTGCTGCGCGTCACCCGCCCGCAGGTTCACCTCCGCGTGGATGCTTCCGGGCACTGGAACATTCCCGAGCCCCGCGTGAAGCGGGTAGGGCGCAAGGGACCCTTCGACAAGGCCTGGGATTTGACCATCAAGCGGCTGGAAGTGATGGAGGGCCAGCTGGGCTGGAACGGCCAGCGCTACCGGCTGGAGTTCGCCGCCGACGACGTTCAGGCTGGCCTGGCCCACCAGGTTTTCCGCGACGCCTACCGCGGTCACCTGGCCTTCCATTCGGTCCTGCCCGTTGTCGGGGCGGGTGTGAGGCCCGCTCCTACGGCTCCGCCAGGCACTGCGCCGGTTAGGGGCGTGCCTGTCGGCTTCGATGCCGAGCTACTGCTGACCCGCCATTCCCTGGAGGTCCCCCGGCTCAGCCTGAAGACGCCGCGCTCCAGCCTTGAGGCCAGCGGCAAAGTGGCCAACTTTGTCCAGCCGAAGATCGAGCTTGAGTACGGGGCCCGGCT
Organism: uncultured Acidobacteriota bacterium; assembly: GCA_964451215.1. Taxonomy (GTDB): domain Bacteria; phylum Acidobacteriota; class Terriglobia; order JAJPHL01; family JAPKYU01; genus CAYVGN01. Next base: position 2,431 of record CAYVGN010000295.1, on the reverse strand, counting down.
GGACGGGGTCGAGGCAGCCACGCTCACCTCGGCCGGCCAGTTGCGAGGCGGACAGGCCGTGGTGCGCGGCACGTTGGCTTACGAAACCGCAGCCAACCGGCTGTCCACCTCGGGAGCGCTGACGCTGGAACGGCTCCTGCTGCCCATCTCAGGATTTGATCTGGGCGCTATCAACGGTGTCGCCAGGTTCGAGGCCAGCGAGCAAGCGGTGAAGGTGCCATCGTTCCGCTTGGCCCTGTTGGGAGGGGCGCTGGTGGGCAGCGGCAGTGTATGGGATCTGGCCAAGAAACCCACCGCTCGCCTCGCGGCAAAGGCGGAGGGCTTCAGCGTCGCTACTCTCACCCGGGCCGCTTCGAAGCCCGACCTGCCGTTGTCCGAGTTGCGCTGGGTAGGTTCGGTAAGCGGGGATGCGGAGGCCAGCTTCCGGGTGGGCGGGCCGGGTGGCTGGAGCGACCTGCGCGTCGAGTCGGCGCTCGAAATCCATCCGCCCACCGTGGCCCCGCCCGGCATGCTCCCGGTCTCCGGACAGGCCAACCTCGTCTATGTTGCGGACGCCGGCCGGCTGGAACTGCGCGACACCTTCCTCCAGACGCCCGCCTCGCGCCTGTCGGGGGAGGGGACGGTGGGGACCGGAATGCAGTCGCCCAACACCGAGCTGCGGGTGACGGCGCTTACTTCCCAGATCGGCGAGTGGGGGCCGTTTCTGGCTGCCCTGCGGCCGGCTCAGGCGCCCGTTCCGCTCGCGGTGCAGGGGCGAGTGGCGTTCCAGGGAGTGGTGCAGGGCCCGCTGCGCGATCCCCTCTTGGAGGGCCGCGCTGAGGCGGTCAACTTCACCTACGACGGCATCCAGTGGGACCGCTTTGCCGGCCAGATTTCATCCTCGCCCGAGTTGCTGCGGGTCACACAGGCTGAACTTCGGCGAGGCAGTTCCTTGGCGCGCTTCAACCTGACCGCGAGCCCCGGGCGCGGCGTGTTCCTCGAGCGCAGCCCGTTTTCGCTGCAAGCGCAAGTCGAGGGCGCCCGCCTGGCGGACCTGCAGGCGCTGGCCGGCACTTCCTATCCGATTAGCGGGCAGGTGGACGCTTCCCTGCGCGTGAGCGGCACGCGCGGGAATCCGCAGGGCAGCGGGTTTGTTCAGGTCAGCGGTGGGGCGCTGGCCGGGGAGCCCTTCGAGCGCCTGCGCGCCAACCTTGATTTCTCCCAGGGCGAGGTGCGGGCGCGCGACATCGTGCTGCGCAAAGGCGCGGCCGCCATCTCCGGCCAGGCCGAGTACCTGCCCGCTTCCCGCTCCTTCCAGTTCGACCTGAGCGGCGAGCGCCTCCCCGTGGAAGACATCCAGCGCCTGCGTTCCCGGCGCCTGGACCTGTCCGGCACGGCCAGCTTCCGCCTCCGCGGAGGCGGCACCGTGGACCGTCCGGTGCTGAACGGCACGGCTCGCGTCGCCAACCTGGCGGTGAATGGAGAGCGCGTCGGCGGCCTCAGCGTCCAGCTCCAGACGCGGGACAACGAGCTGCGGGCCGAACTGACCTCGCAGTTTCTCCGCGGCCGCTTCGGCGGCAACCTGGCCGTGAGCTTGGGGGCTGATTTTCCCGCCCGGGGCCGCATCGAGTTTGCCGATGTAGACCTGGACCCGCTGTTCACCCCGGCACTCCGCGGCCGCATCACCACCCACAGCACCGCCACCGGCTGGGCCACGGTTTCCGGGCCGCTGAAGAAATCCGAAGCGCTGGAGGCGAAGCTGGAGGTCACCGGCTTCCACGTCGCGCTGGAGAAACTAGATCTGCGCAACCGGGGCCCGCTGCTTGCTTCTTACCGGAACGGAACCGTGCAGATTGAGCAGGCGCACCTGGTGGGGACCGACACCGACGTGAGTGTGACCGGCGCGATGAAGCTGAGCGGCCCCCCCTCGACGCGCGCCCTGAACGTGCGGGCCGACGGCCGGGCGGACGTGGCCCTGGTCCGCACGCTCAACCCCGGGCTCACCGGCGCCGGCCAGGTGGTGTTGCACCTGGCGGCCGCCGGCACGCTGGAGCGTCCGCAGGTGGCCGGGCGCGCGGAACTGCGGGGCGCCTCGCTGGCCCTACAGGAATTCCCGGTCAGCCTCAGCGAGATGCAGGGGGCGCTGGTCTTCGACACCACTCGCCTGCGCATCGAGAAGCTGACAGCGCAGGTGGGCGGCGGCGGCGTGGCCCTCACCGGCTTCGTGGACTACACAACCCCTCCTGCGCTGTTCCGCCTGCACGGAGAGGCGGAGCGGGTGCGGCTTCGCTACCCTGAAGGGACCAGCTCGCTGCTCAACGCCAGCCTTGACCTCACCGGAACGGCAGGGCGCAGCCGGCTCTCCGGCGAGTTGACGGTGACGCGGGTGCGGTTCGAGCCCCGCTTCGACCTGGCCAGCGCGCTGGGGCTGGCGCGGGCGCCGGCCCCAGCC
>CAYVGN010000294.1:0-4605 GCA_964451215.1 uncultured Acidobacteriota bacterium | reverse complement strand
CCACACGGCCGAAGCCATGGAGCGAATGAGCCTGGTGGCCGAAGACATCGTGCGGGTGCTGGAAGGACAGGAGCCGCGGTCAAAGGTGAACCGCCCGGAGAGCCCGCGCGCCGCCGGCAGGCCAGTCGGCAGCAGGCAGTAGAATGGGTAGTGCGCCTGATGCTTGGGGCTCAAGTCTGAAGTCTGGAGTCTTATGAAAAGAGTATCGCGCCGTAATTTCCTGGGTGCGCTGGCAGTTCCTGCGGCGCTCAGTGGGACGCCGGCAGCCGCCCTTGCTGCCCCCCAGGCCGTTTCTGAGGAAGAGTTCTGGAAGACAGTGCGGGAAGAGTTCACCATTCCGGCGGGGGAAGCCTTCTTCAACACCTGCACCCTGGGCGCCATGCCGCGCCTGGTCCAGGAGACCGTGGTCCAGCACCTGCGCAACGGGGCGGCCACGCTGGCCCACTGGGACTACCGCCCCGAGAAGCCCGACTGGTTCGCCGGCTACCGGCCGGAACTGGAGGTGCGACGGAAGCTGGCGGCGGTGATCAACGCCGACGCCGAGGAAGTCGCTCTCACCCAGAACGCCACCTTCGGCATGAACTTCCTGGCCCACGGCGTGGACCTGGAGCCGGGCGAGGAGGTGCTGGCCACCGATCAGGAACACCCTGGCGGGCGCTGTGGCTGGGAGATGCGGGCCAAGCGCGAGGGCATCGTCTACAAGCCGCTGCCCATCGGCGAATCCCCGGACGAGATCGTGGCCACCTTCGAGAAGGCGATCACGCCGCGCACCCGCCTGCTGGCCTTCCCCCACGTGACCTCGGCGCTGGGGATCGTCATGCCGGTGAAGCGGCTGTGCGGGCTGGCGCAGCAGCGCGGCCTGCTTAGCTTTGTGGACGGCGCGCAGGCGGTGGGGCACCTGCGGGTGGACGTACGGGACCTGGGCTGCGACGCCTACTACTCCAGCCCGCACAAGTGGCTGCTGGCGCCCGCCGGCAGCGGCCTGCTCTACGTGCGTCGCGACCGCTTGCCCCAGCTCTGGACCACGCTCTGCAGCGGCGAGTGGGACAACCAGAAGGCGGGCGCCTACCGCCTGATGCAGTACGGCACCGGCAACCTTTCCCTGCTGAAGGGCTACGAGGCGGCCATCGAGTTCCACATGAAGCTGGGGCCGGCCCGTGTCGAGCAGCGCGTTCTGAGTCTGGCCAACCGGCTGCGCGCCGGCCTGCAGAAGATGGCCGGCACGGTCATCTACTCCCGGCTCCATCCGGAGTTGGCCGGCGCTACCACCAACTGGGGAATCCGCGGGTTAACCGGGCAGCAGATCATGGACGAACTGTGGGCGCGGGAGCGCATCCGGGTGCGGGCCACCGGCCCGGGCGTGCGGCAGTGCTGCCACATCTACAACCTGCCCAACGACATTGACCGCACGCTGGAAATTGCCCGGCGGCTGGCCGGCAAGCAGGCATAGGGGCCATCTGGCGCCAGCGAGTGGCCGCGGCGACTTCCGGTCGCCCGTCGCCGGCTGACGCAGGCACCGCTAGGGGCAACCTGGCAGGGAGGAAGCCATGAGCCGGATCCTGGTGGTGGACGACGATCGAACCACGCGCGTTCTGCTGCGCCGCGTGCTGGAAGCCCAGGGATTCTCGGTCACGACCGCGAAGGACGGGATCGAGGGGCTCCGGCGGCTCCGGGCAAAAGACTTCAACCTGGTGCTGCTCGACATCTGGATGCCGCGGATGAGCGGCCTGGAAGTGCTGGCCTGCCTGCGGAGTGAGTCCAGGCGGCCCAAGATCATTGTGATGACTTCCGACAACACTCCCGAGACGCTGCTGCGGGCGGTGCGCGAGCAGGCCTACCACTACCTGACCAAGCCGATCGAGCCGAAGGAACTGGTAGGGCTGATCCAGCGAACGCTGGCCGCCTCCGAGCCGCCGCCGATCGAAATCCTCTCGGCGCGGCCCGACTGGGTGGAACTGTTGGTGCCCTGTGACATGGAGACCGCCCAGCGGATCCAGCAATTCATGGCACAGTTGGAGGCGGATCTGAGCGAGGAGGTGCGCCAGTCGGTGGGCATCGCCTTCCGCGAACTGCTGGCCAACGCCATGGAGTGGGGCGGCCGGTTCGATCCCAACCGCAGGGTGCGCATCGCCTACCTGCGCGCCCGGCGCATGCTGCTCTACCGCATCGCCGACCCCGGGGAGGGATTCCGCCCCGAGCAACTGGCCCATGCCGCCGTCGGCTACGGACCTGAGCAGCCCCTCGAGCACATGCGCGTGCGCGAGCAGAAGGGCCTGCGCCCCGGCGGGTTCGGCATCCTACTCACCAAGCAGATGGTGGACGAGCTGCTTTACAACGAAGCCCACAACGAAGTCGTGTTCGTCAAGTACCTGTCGTAATACCTCAGGGCCGGGGCCGCTGGGCCTCCAGCCTCACAGGGACGCCATCCGGAAGCGGATGATCTTCTTGCGCAGGCCCTCGCGGGTGACTCCCAGGGTCCTGGCGGCTGCCGACTTGTTGTTGCCGGCGCGCAGGAGCGCCTCCTGGATCAACATCCGCTCCACCTCGCGAATCTGGGGAAGGTAGGCGAGTGCGGAGATAGGGAGGTGGGTCAGTCGCCTGCCCGGCGCACTGAATTTCGGCGTCCACCTCCGGAGTTCGGCGGTTACCTCAAAGGGGGCGCGCAGCAGGTCCAGGAGGGCGGCCAGGTCCTCCTGCTCGGCTTCCGAGAAGGGGAGGTGATCGCGCTGGATGGCGAGCACCAAGGCCGCCAAGGCAACTTCGATGGCCCCGGCCATCGCCTGGATCGGCCCCGCATCTCGCGCCGGCTCAGCGAACCCACCGTCGGCGTAGTAGCGCGGCCGCCCGCCGGCCAGCAACGCACCTCCCTGCCGACAGCGGATGGCGTCGGCTTCCTCCTGGGAGAAGCCAATGGCAGCCAGGGCACCGCTGCTGTCGAAGGCCAACCCGCGGTCGGCGCTCAGCACGCTCATCGCCAGGCAAAGCGAGGCATTCACGACGGCCTGGGAATCACCGAGCGAATCCAGCAGTTGGGCCAGGAGTTGCGAGGACGCGCGGGCAACTACGCGCTCTCGAGGATGGTCCGAACGTTGTCCGTTCATGGGGCCCTCACATGGGTTGGCGGCGATGGCCCGGAGTATAGCAGACGGCCGCTGAAATCAAAGGGGGGTACGGGGCTCCACGTTGCCGCGTTGCTTCTTCAGCAGGTACACGCAAGCGCCGGCTGAAGCCGCGCCCGGTCGGCACCCGCCGCACCATGCACAGGGATTCTGGCCCCTCAACTGGTTTTTCTTCCTGAAGCCCGAAGCTTGAAGCCATTCACCCGACGGTCTGCCTGAATTCCATGACCTTGTTGTAGGCGGCCTCGTAAGCCTCGGTGAGCATGGCGAACAGGCCGGCGTCGAACTTGTGCAGCCCGCGGGCAGTGATGCCACCGGGAGTGGTGACCTCGTCAATGAAATCGGCCAGGTGACGATCCGGCTCCAGTTCGCAGAGCGCCAGCGTGCCTTCGGTGACGCCGAAAGTGGCGATCTTGGCCAGGTCGGCCGGCAGGCCCAGGTGGACCAGCGAGCGGATCATGCCCCAGATAATGTAGGCCATGAAGGCCGGGGCGCTGCCCACACCGACGATGGTGATGTCCAGGTGGTTTTCCTGTTGGGTGTACACTTCGCGGCCCCAACTGGCGAAGATTCGCCGGGCCGTCTCCAGGTCGGCCTCGCCAACGCCCTGCGCCGTCCAGAAGGTGACCGCACGCGCCACCTCCACGGCGATGTTGGTACTGCAGCGCACTATTTTCCGGTGCCCCAGCAGCCGGCTGATGGCCGCCATGTCGATCCCGGTCATGATGGAGATGACCAGTTGGCGCGCCGTCAGCGCCTGGCGGAGCTCGCGCGCCACCTCCACGAACATCTGCGGCTTGATGGCCAGCAGGACGATGTCGGCGCCGCGCGCCGCCTGCGCGTTGGCGCTGTAGATGCGGATGCCGGGGAAGCGCTCCACCAGTTGCTCCGGGGTGCGCGTCTTGCTGACCGAGATGGCGCGCGCCTCGCAGAAGCCCTCCTGGATCAGGCGCTGGATGATGATGCGGCCCATGTTCCCCGGGCCCAGGACACATACCTTCGGCTGTTTCATAAGATCAGGAGTCGCAACTCAGGAACCGCCCACAGAAGGCCGGGTTGTCTCCGCCCCTGGATTCCGCCGCCCGCTCCCGGACTTCTCAGATTTTAAACAGGTCGTCGAATTTCTTGCGGGCGGCCGCCGTCGCCTCCGCCCCGGCGCCGCGCCGCCGGGAAGCCCCCACCAGCGGCTCGAAGTAGTCGCAGTGGTTGGCTTCCTCCTTGTAGCGTACCCACTCCGCCTGGGGCTCGCGGCACTGGTTGTGCGCGCCGGCGTCGTAGAAGCGGCAGGTCAGGCAGCAGTGCAGGTCCGCGTCGCACTTGGGGCAGGTGTCACGAAGCCGGACCTTCTCGCCGGAACCAACAGGAATCGCTTCGCCGCACTTGAAACAGGAGAAAACAACGTCCACGGGCCAATTCTACCACGCCGGCGAGAGTACGCCGATCTCGCACATTGTGTCGAACCATTCAGGCGCTGCTCGAAAGGGGA
>CAYVGN010000293.1:0-4618 GCA_964451215.1 uncultured Acidobacteriota bacterium | reverse complement strand
AGGTCGCGGGGGCTGGTCAGCAAGTGCCGCCAGCCACGGTTCCAGACGATGAACAGGTCGTTGCCCGGCTTCAGCGTCCAGCGCAGCCGCGTGTTGGTCCCGAGGTTCTGCGCCTCGGTGTCGTATTGCACCAGGCTGGTGAGTACCAGGTTGGGGTTCCAGGCATAGACGAACTGAAGCTTCCAGAGGCGTTGGACGAAGCTTGCCTGCCGGAGACGGCCGAAGTTGTTCTCCGCTGCCAGGCCGGCGCGCAGGCGGCCCCTGGGCGAGGTCCAGTGCAGCCAGTTTACCCACTGCGTGAGGTGGCCGTTGTAAAAGGTGCCAAACCTGGTCTCGCACTTAAGCTGCCAGGCACGATGCTGGCTGGTTTCCGCGTCCAGCTCCCAGCGGGTGAAGCGGTAGGAACCCGGCGGAATCACCACGCCCGGGGCAATCTCGAAGGGCGCGGGGAGAAATTCGTATTGCGGCTCCCATTTGAACTCGAAACTGTCCCCGGACTCGAGTTGGATGTTGACCGGGACCATGGAATACTGCCACGATTCGTTGGTCCCGTTCAGGTTGGTCACGCGCGTGTAGTAGTTCTGGAATTTTTCCTGGCGAATCCAGGCGAAGGGTCCGCTCTTGGAGGGCCGCGGCTTATAGGAGCAGCCTCCCTGATACTGGCGGGTCCCCGGCCGGGGCAGGAATCCCAGCGCCGGGGTGAGGGCACCGCCGAAACTGCGCAGGGTAACGAAACAGTCCCACAGGTCGTTGGGGTAGTCCACCTTGAAGCCCCAGCCGGCGCGGCGGCCTTCGGGGAGGTCGCCGGCGCTGACCGCCGCCCAGGCGCCGACCAGGAAGTTCTTGTTACCGCGGAAGGTGGAGGTCCGCCAGACGCCGTCCAGTCCCACCAGCGTGTTGCTGCGGCGTCCTTCCGGATCGCCGTTGGTGAACAGGGTGCCCAGGCGGAACTTCTCAGTGAGGTCATAGGAGACGCGGCCGGCCAGCAGGTTGGTCGCCGGCGCCCGCTTGGTTTCCCGTGTCTCGACGTCCAGCAGCGCCAGGTTCCACTTGCCGGCGCGACCGTTCAGCTTGAGACCGGCGTTGATGGGAACCGGTTGGCCCCGCAGCAGGCCCACGCGGCGGGTGAAGAAGGGAATAAAGTTGGTTCCCAGGCCCAGGCCAAACTCGAACTGGTTGGCGCCCTCCAGAAAGAAGGTGCGCTTCTCAGGAAAGAACAGCGGGAAGCGGGTGATATTGATCTGGCGCAGGTCCACCTCCGTCTCGGCGAAATCGGTGTTCAGCGTGAAGACGGCACCCATCTGCGGGGTCATGCGCCAGCGCAGGTCGAAGCCCTCGGCGCCCTGCCAGGCGCGCGGGCTGACAGCGAAAACGTCCTTCATGCGGCCGACGCCGAAGGGGCTGAACTCCAGGCCGCGGCCCTGCTTGAGGTCCTCCACGCCGGTGAGCGCGCCGGCGCGGCTGAAGTCATAGAGGAAGGAGTCGAGGGTCGGGGAGGCCCAGCGGAGCGTGATCCGTTCGCGGGCCACGAACCGTTCCAGGTTCAGCCCCCAGCTCTTGAGCCCCGGCGTGAAGTTCAGGGTCAGGGCCGGAATCTCCACCTCGGCCGACCAGCCCTGTTCGCTCCGCGCGGCCCGGGCGTCCCAGATACCGTCCCAGTCCAAGGAAGGATGCTCGGGATCGGAGATCAGCCCGTCGGCCCGAGCCCCGGCGGCATTGATGACAAACAGGTAGCCCGTGCGCCGGTCGCCGTAGGTGTCCAGCACAATGCTGACGGTGTCGTCGCCCATAAAGTTGCCGTCCCGTTGCAGGGTGTGGACGGCGATCCGGCCCGGCTCCGGATCGCTCGACAGAAATCCGAAATAGAGCGTGTCCTTAACTACCAGAACGCGGACCTCGGTCCTGTAAGGCGTCGGCTGTCCGGGGTGCGGCGACTGCTGCACGAGTTCCGCGATGACCCCGGCCTGCCGCCAGGCTGGCTCGTCCAGCCGGCCGTCCAGCCGAACGGGCGCGTCGGCATGGCCTGCCATGACCGTTGTCGCCGCCGGGTTGCTCTGGTTACCGCCGCGCGCGTCCACCGCTGCCATCAAGGCGGCGAGCAGCAGGCACCATGGGAACGTAGACCGAGACACAGGGAAACAGAGAGTAACACAGCCCTGTCCCGCTGGGTGCCTTCCGGTCTCTCTCACCAGTGCCATGACTGATAGATTCTGCGACGGCCGGTGTAGCGCCGCCCCGCCGCGGCGCGGCGGCACCAGGGTGGGAAGCCGGCAAGATGCCGGCGCTACCTCGCGACTGCGAACTTTCTGATCGGTCACAGCAGCAGTCAGGTGGCGGGGTGAAAGAACTGGAGGCCAGCGAAGCTGACCACCGACTGCGAGTCAATGTTCCACTGTTCGTAGCGGAGCAGCCGCCCGCGAGCGCCAGGGACAACCTTCAGGAAGGTGTAGAGCGGCGAATAGCCGCACCAGCGCAATTCATCGCCGTCGCGCTTTACCAGGTCGAAGAAGCCTTCGGGGTCGCCGGCGCAGATGCGATCCAGCCGGCGGCGATCCTCCTGGTCCACGGCGGCCATGGGCCCGCGGCCGGCGACCGCCTGGAAGGAGTCGCCGTAGCGGCGTCCGATGTGCGCCATGTCCACGCCCAGCACCCAGAACAGCCGGCCGGCGTGTTGTTCGGCCAGCCCGCCGAGCGCGTCGAAGAACCGCCCCAGCTCCTCGCTGGTCTCCGGGGCGCGGCCGGTATGGAGGCTCTCGGTAAAGGGGCCACAGAGGATGGGAAGGATGCGGAAGCCGGAGCCCAGAACATGCTGCAAGAAGACGCACTGGAACTCGATGGAATGCTCGATCGAATGGCAGTAGTCCTCCTGGCAAATCGCGTCTGGGGCCCGCTGCTCAAGCCCGTCCAGCAGTTCAGTCGCCACCGGAAGCGCGCCGAGCGGGGTGACGAACGGCTTGCGCGTCACACCGAACTTCTCGGGCCCCCCGTAGTGCGACGTGCCGAGGATGACGAAGGTGCGCTGGGCCAGCTCCGGGCGGCCGGCGAGTGGGCGATAGGCGGCGGCGTAGCAGGAGGAGCCGCCTTCCAGGCTGACGTGCGGCGCAGCGATCCCCACCAACCCCGGTGCCGGGCCGTCCGGCGTTGCGTCCCCCGCGCGGAAGTAAGAGTCAAAGGCGGCACGGACCTCCGGTGCGCTGGCGGGGTAGGCGGCTCCGGCGTGAGCTGCTGCCCGCTCGGGGGCCTGGCGGAATTCGGCCTCCCTCCGCTCCCGCAAGCTGTGAAACTCCTCAGTGTCCAGGAACCCGTGCTTCTGGAGCGTCCCGACAAACTCGCGGACCTCGTTGCTGAACACCAGCCTCCCCGTGGCCCGGGTCAGAAACTCCTGCAGGTCCAGCTCCGTGTGACTGCCGTCCAGGTACTCGAGGGAAGCGGCCCAGACGGGCGGGAGGTGCAGAATCGTTTCCGCGTATCGGTAGGGGTCGCGAAGGACCAGGCCGGGCCGGGCCGCATCGGGCGACGGTATGATGTCCAGCGCCGGACGCAAGCGGGGAAGCGTTCTGGACATGAATGCTTCATTGTAATTCTGGTCGGCGCCGCTGCGCATCTCCGGCAAGACTTTTCGAAGCGCCGGAGATAAAATGCGGTTTGCCTGGGCGGCTGCCCTGCAGCAGGGCTTGAGAATGGCTCCCGGCGAATTGACCAACTACGCGATACTGCTGGGGCTGGTGGTGGCCTACGTGGTGCTGGCCTGGCTGGTGGGGCTGGCCGCCGACCGGCGCGGCCGGCCGCAGCTCACCTTCCTGCTGCTCAGCCTCCTGGTGACCCCGCTGATCGGCTACCTGATCTTGCAGGGCCTCACCGGAAACCGAAGGGCGGAAGACATTCGCCAGGGGCGGCTGGTGCGCTGCCCGTACTGTGCCGAATGGATCCAGGCCGCGGCGATCAAGTGCCGGTTCTGCGGGGAGATGATCCGGCCGCCGCCGCCCGCCGTGACGCCGGCCGCACCGGCCCAGATCGTGACCGCGCCTCCCGGCGTGCCGCCCGCTCGGCCCGCGGCGCCGGTTCGACCGGGCCTGGCCCGGCCTTCACCGCTTGCAGTGAGCCCGGCGCAGCCGGCAGAAGTGGCGCCGACAGAAACGGCTGCTTCCGTTCCTCCTGCACCACCCGAAGCTCCGGCGCCAGCGCGGAGCCCGACCCTGGACCTGGTGGAGAAGCTTGGGAGGATGCGGCGAAGCCCCGCCGAACAACATCCGGCTGGGTTCTACGAGCGCGTCATGGAGTGGTTGCGTCACCCGGAGTGGGAGGTGCGCGAGGAAGCGGTGCGCTTCCTGGGGCGGCACTGCCGGCAGCGCAGCGACGCGCAGGTACTGCTGGAAGTGGTGGCCGCCGATCCCAGCGCCGCGGTCCGCCTTGCAGCCGCCGAATGCCTGGGCGGCATCTTCCGCAAGACGCGCGACCGCGAGGTCAGCGAAGCGCTCGCCGCCATCGCCCAGAACACCGCAGAAGATCCCGATGTCCGCGCCGTGGCATACGCCGCCATGAAGCGCGTCAGCGGATACTAACGGGCTTTAGGCTTTAGGCTTTAGGCTTTAGGCTTTAGGCTTTAGGCTTTAGGCTT
>CAYVGN010000292.1:0-4629 GCA_964451215.1 uncultured Acidobacteriota bacterium | reverse complement strand
CCCGCAGCCGAGGTGGGTCACGATGTGCCTGCACCGGGGAAACCTATCACGCGGGCGGTTTGACAATTCCCGCCGCATTCCAGTAACTTAGTAAGGTTTGGACCCAGGTGAAGGAGACCAGTGATCGGATGCCCACGTATTTCCCGTCTGCGGGCCAAGTGCCGAAGAAGTGGTTTGTGGTGGATGCGGAGAACCAGGTGCTGGGGCGCCTGGCCTCGCGGGTGGCGCGCATTCTGATGGGCAAGCACAAGCCCCAGTACACGCCGTTTCTGGATACCGGAGACCACGTGGTGGTGGTCAACGCCGCCAAGGTGCGGCTTACCGGCCAGAAACTAGACAAGAAGATCTATCGCCATCATACGGGCTACCCGGGAGGGCTGGTAGAACGCAGCGCCCGCCAGCAGCGGGCCCGGCGGCCAGCCCGCTTGATCGAGGACGCCATCACCGGCATGCTGCCCAAGAACAAGCTGGGCAAGGCCATGGCGCGCAAGCTGAAGGTCTACGCCGGCCCCCATCATCCCCACGCGGCGCAGAAGCCGGACCCGGTGCGCCTGTAGGGGCGGCCTCGCCGCAGCAAGTCGCCGTTCGGGCGCGGGGGTGAGACCCGTGCCGGTGACCGAAGCGGTGGCAAGGATGTTAACTTAGAAGGAAGGATATGGCAGAGGTTACCGAGCAGCAGCAAGAGCAGCAACAGCAGCCAGAAGCGCCGCCAGCTACCCTGGCGGAGGCGCCGGGCGGCATGCGGCAGTTTTATGGGACGGGACGCCGCAAGACCAGCGTGGCGCGGGTTTACCTCAATGCCGGCGGCGGTCAGATCCGCATCAACGGCAGGCCCTTTGACCATTACTTCCCGACCCAGTCGCTGAGGAATGTGGTGCGGGAACCGCTGGAAGCGGTGGAGTTGGCCGGGAAATTCGACATCCGGGCCAGCGTGCAGGGCGGGGGCCTTACCGGCCAGGCCGGTTCGCTGCGGCTGGGAATTGCCCGCGCCTTGCTGGAGTACGACCTGGACTTGCGCAAGAAGCTCAAGAAGCTCGGGTTCCTCACCCGCGACGCTCGCATCCACGAGCGGAAGAAGTACGGCCAGAAGGGCGCGCGCAAACGTTTCCAGTTCTCCAAGCGCTGAAGCCGGAGTGGCACGCCGCCTGCGATCATGGCTTCGGGGGGAGCCAGCGTGTCCGTCTCCGGGCGGGCGAATCCTTCTCTCCTTCACCGGGACGGGGGAGGAGAGAATCTAAATCCCGTCCTGCCGCCTGCGTCGGGCGCCCAGGGGCGGGATTGCAATCACGTCCTGCGGGACGGAAGGAGGTTTTTTGGCGGCGATTACCATGAAGGAACTGCTCGAAGCGGGAGTCCACTTCGGACATCAGACCAAGCGCTGGAACCCGAAGATGAAGGAATACATCTTCGGGGAGCGAAACGGGATCTACATCATTGACCTGCAGAAGACCCTCAAGCTATTCAAGGAAGCGGCCAAGTTCGTGGCCGAACTTTCCTCCCAGGGCAAGAACATCCTGTTTGTGGGGACCAAGCGCCAAGCCCAGGAAGCGGTGGCCGAGGAGGCGCAGCGCTGCGGGATGTTCTACGTCAACCAGCGCTGGCTGGGCGGGCTGCTCACCAACTACGCCACCATCCAGAAGTCCATCAAGCGCCTGAAAGACCTGCAAGCCATGGCCCAGGACGGTCGCTACGAGATGCTGCCCAAGAAGGAAGTGATCCGGTTGGAGCGCGAGCGCAAGCACCTGGAGCAGAACCTGGCGGGCATCAAGGAAATGCCTGGGCTGCCGGACGCGCTGTTTGTGATTGATTCGCTGAAGGAGCAGATCGCGGTCCGGGAGGCGCGCAAGCTGGGGATCCCGGTGCTGGCCATCGTGGACACCAACTGCGACCCGGACATGGTGGATCACGTGATCCCGGGCAACGACGACGCGCTGCGGGCCATCCGGTTGTTTGCCAGCAAGATCGCTGACGCGGTGATCGAAGGCCGCACTGTCGCCCAGGAGCAGGTGCCGGAAGGCGAGCGGCCCGAGGAGGAGGCGGAAGGCGAGCTGGCCTACACCGACTACGCGTTTTCCGACGCCACGCCGGTGCCGCCCAAGGAGGAAGCGGGCGGCGACGAGACCAAGCAGCAGGAGGCTTACCGGACGCGCAAGGCAGCTAGCGCGGAGGCGGGCGACGAGGCCTTGGAGGCGCACATCGCCAAGGAACCGGCCGCCCAGACGTTTTAACCGCGCCGGCTCCAGGCCGGCGCGGCAACTTCCCAGACACAGGAGAATCGAGCGAGCATGGCAGGTGAAACTCCCATTCCGGCGCAACTGGTGAAGCAGTTGCGCGACAAGACCGGGGCTCCCCTGCTGGAGTGCAAGAAGGCGCTGGAGGAGGCGCGGGGCGAGCTGGCCGAGGCCGAGGTGGTGCTGCGCAAGCGTGGCATCGCCAGCGCCCAGAGGAAGGCCGGGCGCCTGACCGCGGAGGGGGCAGTGGGCAGCTACGTCCACGCCGGGGGCAAGATCGGGGTGCTGGTGGAGGTGAACTGCGAGAGCGATTTCGTGGCCCGCACCCCCGACTTCCAGCAACTGGTGCACGAGCTGGCCATGCACATCGCCGCCGCCGATCCGCGCTACCTCCGCCGGGAGGACGTCCCGGCCGAGGTGCGGGAGCGCGAGCGCGAGATCGCGACCGCCAAGGCGCAGGCCGGCGGCAAGCCGGCCCACGTCATCGAGCGCATTGTGGAGGGCCAGCTCAACAAGTTCTACGAGGAGAACTGCCTGCTGGAGCAGCATTTCATCAAGGATCCGAACCTCAGCGTGCAGCAACTGATCGCCGGCAAGATCGCGAAACTGGGCGAGAATATCGTGGTGCGGCGCTACAGCCGCTTCAAGGTGGGCGAGCCGGTGAGCCGGGCCCAGCCGGCGGCCCAGGTGGTCCCTGAGCCGGTGGCCCGGTAGGAGGCGCGCCGCTCGCCCGCCAGCGGTTTTCGTGGGCCGCCTGCGCGCTGTTTGAGGTGACAAACAGGAGCTGGCAGCCGCCAGATTCGCCATGGAGCCGATCTTCAAGCGCATCCTGCTGAAATTGAGCGGAGAGGCTATGGCCGGCGCCCGCAGCTTCGGCATTGACCCGCAGCGGGTCAATGAGCTGGCGGCCGAGATTGGTGAGATCCGGCAGATGGGCGTCCAGGTGGCTATCGTGCTGGGCGGGGGCAATTTCTTCCGGGGCGTGTCGGACTCAGCCCGAGACATGGACCGGGTGGCGGCCGACCAGATGGGGATGCTGGCCACCGTGATCAACGGCCTGGCCCTGCAGGACGCCCTGGAGAACCAGGGCTTCTTCACCCGGCTGATCTCGGCCGTCGAGATCCGCCAGGTGGCCGAGCCCTTCATCCGCCGCCGCGCCATCCGCCACCTGGAAAAGGGCCGCATCGTCATCTTCGCCGCCGGCACCGGCAGCCCCTACTTCTCCACCGACACTGCCGCCGCCCTCCGGGCCATGGAAATCAAGGCGGAAGTGATCCTGAAGGGCACCAAGGTGGAGGGCATCTACGACGCCGACCCTGCCAAGGTCAAGGAGGCCCGGATGTTCCCGGAGATCTCCTACTTGGAGATGATTTCCCGGGGCCTGACGGTGATGGATTCGACGGCGATCAGCATGTGCCGCGACCACCACCTGCCCATCATCGTCTTCAACCTGAACCAGCCCGGCAACCTGCGGCGGCTGGTGCTGGGCGAGAAGATCGGGTCCTTGGTATCGTAGGGGGACAGGCATCCTTGCCTGTTCCTATCGAGCGCCCGCCCTGGTGGCGGGCATCGTCCCCAACGTTGCCCAGCGTTGCCCGGCGCAAGGCCGGGCGCTACATAGCCACGGAGAACCAGCGATGGCACAAAAAGCGGAAGCCGGCAAGGCCGAAGTGACCACGGTGCGGGAGGTACAAGCCCAGGCGCGGACGCGCATGGAGAAAACCATCGAGGATCTGAAGGGCGAGCTGGCCAGCGTTCGCACCGGGCGGGCCAGTGTCTCTCTGCTCGACCACGTCAGGGTGGACTACTACGGCACGCCCACCCCCGTAAACCAGCTTGCCACGCTGTTGGTCCCCGACCCGGCCACCATCCAGGTGCAGCCCTGGGACGTCTCCCAGATGGGCAACATCGAGAAGGCCATCCGCTCCGCCGACCTAGGCCTGAACCCGGTGAACGACGGCAAGCTGATCCGGGTGCCCATCCCCCCGCTCACCGAGGAGCGGCGCAAGGAGCTGGTCAAGCACCTGCACAACGTGCTGGAGCACCACCGCGTCGCCATCCGCAATATCCGCCGCGACGCCAACGAGCAGATCAAGAAGCTGCTCAAGGACAAGAAGATTAGCGAGGACGACGACCACCGGGCCCACGACGACACCCAGAAGATGACCGACGAGTGCATCAAGAAGATTGATGAACTGGGCAAGGCCAAGGAAAAAGACGTCCTCCACTTCTGAGCCCCGGCCGCAACCTGACTGCCATCGTGGCCTATTATCACTACTCCCCGCGGTTCGCAGCACAGAACTGAGCAATTCAGGCACATGGTGACCCACCAGAAGCTGTTGGGGCGTGGGTGAGTCTCGGGCCGACGATAGCAGAATCGGGGGCAAGTAGAAGATCG
>CAYVGN010000291.1:3820-4696 GCA_964451215.1 uncultured Acidobacteriota bacterium | reverse complement strand
CTCTGGACGCGGGCGCGCTCCTCGTGGGGGAACGAGTCGGAGATCATGGAGGCGGCGGCCGGCGTGTACGCTGCCTCCCCGATGCCCACCGCCGCCCGCGCCCCCAGTAGCGTCCTGAAGCTCCCGGCCAGTCCGCTGAATACCGTGGCAATGCTCCAGAAGAAGGCGCCCACGGAGACGATCTTGGTGCGGTTCCAGCGGTCGGCGGCGATGCCGAAGGGCAGGATGGCCAGCGAATGCACGATCATGAATACCGTGCCCAGCAATCCCAGCCGGAAGTCACTCACCCCGAACTCGGCCTTGATCAGGTGAAAGAGCGGGAAGATACACTGCCGGTCCACGTAGTTGATGAAGTTCATGGCGGTGATCACCAGCAGCACCCGCCATTGCAAGGATGTATAGCCTGATCCCGGCATGAGTCTAGTCCTCATCAGCATAGGGCATGGAAGAGGTTTTCGGCTACAGGCTCGGGCTGGTCGGCTCAGGAAGGTGCAGGATCAGGAACGTGGTGGCAGGTTCAGCTCGTCAGGGGCCATGGAGTAGTCGGGTGGAACGACCGCGTCCTGCGGCTGCAGGCCCGCCTTTGCCGCGGCCCCGGGCATAGCTGCTGATGCAGCCGAAGCCGGTGCTGCCGAAGCTAGCGCCGGGGCGCCGCGGCGACTGTCCGGCATGCTCTTGACGAGCAGCACCACACCAAGTCTAGACTGGGCGGCTCAGGAGGTGAGCAATGGGCGTGAATCGTCGAAAGTTTCTGGCGGGTGCGATGGCTACAGCAACTCCGGTGCTGGCCACGGTCGGCGCCGCCGGGCGGCAGCGAAGCAAGGCGGAGGGGCCGCGTCCCACGCCCGAGGCCCTTGACCGGGCGGCGGCGCTGCC
>CAYVGN010000291.1:0-3810 GCA_964451215.1 uncultured Acidobacteriota bacterium | reverse complement strand
GTGGTAATCGAATCCATCCGCCTGCTGAAGAAGGGCAACGAGTTTCTGGTCCACGTCCGTTCCCGGGACGGGGCTGAGGGGGTCTCGCTGACCAACCCGCCGCGCGCGGAGTACCTGGACAAGATCCTCAAGCAACTGGTGATCCCCTTCTTCATCGGCAAGGACGCGCGCGAGCTGGAGAACCTGCTGTGGGAGCTGTACCGCTGGCGCGACAACTACAAGCTGTACGGGCTGGCCTTGTGGAGCCCGCAGGCCTGGGTGGAGTTCGCCATTCTGGACATGCTGGGGCGCATCGCCGCCAGGCCCATGGGCGCGCTGCTGGGCGACATCGTTCGCCGCCAGGTGGCGTTCTATGTGGCCAGCGGCCGGCGGGACACCACGCCGGAACAGGAGGTGGAACACCTGCAGAAACTGGTCGAGCAGTCGGGAGCCAGGGCCCTGAAATTCCGCATCGGGGGACGCATGAGCCGCAACGCGGACGCCATGCCGGGGCGCACGGAAAAGCTCATCCCGCTGGTGGGCAAAGCCTTCGGCGGCAGCATTGACATCCACGCTGACGCCAACAGCTCCTACGACCCGCCGAAAGCCATCGAAGTGGGACGCATGCTGGAGCAGATCAAAGCAGTCTACTTCGAGGAGCCCTGCCCGTTTGACCACCTGGAGGACACCAAGAAGGTGGCCGACACGCTGACCCTGCCCGTGGCGGGCGGCGAGCAGGAATACAGTGACTGGCGGTTCCGCTGGATGATCGCCAACCGGGGAGTGGATATCGTGCAGCCGGACCTGCACTACTACGGCGGGATGATTCGCTCGGTGCGGGTAGCGCGCATGGCCGCCCTGGCCAAGATGCCGACGACGGTCCACATCTCGGGCGGCTTCGGATTTGTCTACATGCTGCATTTCGCTTCCTGCGTGCCGGAGATCGGACGTTACCAGGAATATAAGCTGGGAACGGAGAAATACGGCAACTGGTTCGATCCGCCCATCCAGGTGAATGAGGGCAAGATGACCGTTCCCGGCGGGCCGGGCGTGGGGATCAAAGACCTGGCCGGGCTGCTGGCGGGGGCCAAGGAGGTTTGACGGCCAGCGAGCAAGCAGCAGGGAACATTCAACCCGGCCAGGCGGCCGGCATCGCTGGAGTACCTTCAGCCATGTAGTGGTATCCTCAAAGGGTGGCAGAAGCGCCCGCCTACGAGGCTTTTGTCCGCCGGAGCGCCGAACGCATCCTTCAAGAAGCGAGTGAGTTCTTCATGCAACGAGGCAACGTGTACCAGGCCCTGCGCGAGCTGGCGCGCCGGCTTGAGGAATCCGGAATTCCCTATGCGGTGCTGGGCGGTATCGCCTTGGGCCAACACGGCATGCCTCGGATGACACTGGATATTGATATCCTGCTGACGCCGCAAGGGCTGGCAGAATTCAAGGCGCGCTGCCTGGGCCAGGGTTATGCGCCGGCGTTTCCAGGCGCAGAGAAGACTTTTCGAGACAGCGAAACCGGCGTACGCATCGAGGTCATTACTACCGGTGAGTACCCAGGGGATGGTTTGCCCAAGCCGGTTCGCTTTCCGCACCCGTCGGAGGCCTCTGTGGAGATCAGCGGCATCCGCGTGATCACCTTGGAACGCCTGGTCGAACTCAAGCTGGCATCGGGGATGACGGCAGCGCATCGGCTGCGAGATTTGGCCGACGTGCAGGACCTCATCCGGGTGTTGTGCTTGCCGCTGGACCTCGCCGAGCGGTTGGACGGCAGCGTGCAGCCCCTCTATCAGAAGCTCTGGCACCAGGCCCAGGTGCCTGACCGGCTTCAGGAGAGCTAGCTGGCGGCCAGCGGCGCAGCACTATCACGAGTGACTGAAGGAGCAGGCTTGGAAAGCGTGTTTGCTCGAGAGGGCAACGAGGCCCCGAATCCCTCCCTCTCCGCCAGTTCCCGGCTAAACGATCTGCTCCTTAACCGGGTCCCAATACACCCGACGTTTCCGCCTGTAGGCTTCGACTGACATCAGGATCGCCACCGCTTCTTCAAACGCCCGGTCCACATCGCAGCGCGGCAGGGCACGAGTGCGCATGCAGTCAAAGAAGTCTTCCAGGTGGGAACTCAGCTTCAGCTCCTCAGGGGCCATGGAGTAATCGGGTGGAACGACCGCATCCTGCGGCTGCAGGCCCACCTTTGCTGCGGCCCGCTCAGCCTGCGCCAGCTTCTCGCCGTACTCCGGGTTCCACTCCGCGTTGTAGACCCGGCAGACTCTCTGGCCGACCTCCAGCGTCTTGTCGCGCCCCAGGATCTGAGTGATTTCGCCGGCATGCCGGCTGTGGAAAGTGCACCCGAAGACCAACGCCAGCTCCTGCTTTGGGTAGTCAAAGATGACGTGCCAGATGTCGGGCACGTCCCGGTCGCCCTTCCAGAAGTAGTTGGCGCCGTGGGTCTGGACGCTTTCCGGTATCCCCATCCCCAGGATCATGTTCACGCCGTCCCACAGGTGACTCATCAGGTCGCCGGCAATCCCCGTGCTGTAGTCCCAGTAGCACCGCCAGGTGAAGAAGCGCTCCGGGTCGAAGGGGCGCTTGGGAGCATTGGCGATGAATCGCTGCCAGTTGATGGTATCCGGGCCGGCATCCTTGGGCAGGTCGTAGATGCGGTAGTCGCCGTAGAACTTCCACTCCGGCTGCTTGCGGGTGCGGTCAATGTACATGCGAACCAGGGGAACCTTCCCGAGTTGGCCCGAGCGATAGATGTCGCGGGCGCGGTGGTAGGTGGGCTTGCTGTTGTAGTGGTGGCCCAGTTGCATCACCACCTTGTTTTCCTTGACGGCCCGGCGCATGCGCCTGGCGTCCTGCAGGCGCGTGCACCATCCCTTCTCAACGTAGATGTCTTTCTTGGCCAGGGCGGCGCGGATGGTCATGGGGGCGTGCCAGAAATCGGGGGTGGCGATGATAACGGCGTCCACGTCGGGATCCTCCACCGCCTTCTCCCATTCCCGGATGACACGCACCTGCGGGTTAACGCACAGGTCCTTGGCGCGGCTGAGGTGGCCCTCGTAGAGGTCGCAGATAACCCGAATCTCCACGTTGGGGATCTTCTGCGCTTCTCGCATCAGGGAGTGGCCTTGCGTTCCCACGCCGATGCAGGCGACCCCAATGCGGCTGGCCGGGCTGCGCTGCGCCAGCAGGGCTGGCGCCCCCACAGGGGCGCAGGCCACGGCGGCCCGCAGGAAGGTTCGTCGTGAGACCCCGGTCTCGGTCTTGCTCATAAGCCTCCTTGGGTTTCAAGGGGAGGGGGGCGCAGGGACCCACCCTGCAGGCCGGCGCCCGCGCCGCGAAGCTATAAGTCTGCGGCCCCTTGCGGGGCTCATTCGTTCAGAAAACGTACTTGAGCCCGAACTGGAAGATCCGCGGGCTGCCCGCGGTGCGGATCTTGCCAAACAAGGCCCGGGTGATGCGCGCCTCCGGCTGGGCCAGGTTCACCCAGTTGAAGGCGTTGAACATCTCGCAGCGGAACTGCACCTGGTGGCGCTCGGTGATGCGGAAGTTTTTGAAAATGCCGAGGTCCACGTTCTTGCTGCCGGGCCCGGTGACCACGTTGCGACCCAGGTTGCCGAGCTGCGCCGCCTTGTTGGGGGTAAAGGCCTCCTTGCGGAACCAGGCCTCGATCACCTGGCTGCGGGAGCGGTTGGGGCTCAGCTTCCAGTCGCCCGCTACATCGGGCCGGTCGCCGCGCGCGTTGCCGTCAAAATCGTTGTCCCGATCGCTGAGGACCACCACAGGCAGTCCCGCGTAGAAGGCGGCGATGCCGTTGAGGGACCATCCACCGAACAG
>CAYVGN010000290.1:3332-4757 GCA_964451215.1 uncultured Acidobacteriota bacterium | reverse complement strand
ATCCGCAGCGCATCCTGGGCGCCAGGCCGGCGCCACGAGGCAGCGTCATCCAGATATTTGCCACCGGGGCGGGCGAGACCAATCCTTCACTGCTGGCGGGTGAGCCGGCACCGGCCAGCGGCAACCCGCTCATCCTCACCAAGGTTCAGCCCACCGTGAGCATCGGCGGCAAGAACGCCCGAGTGCTGTTCAGCGGGATGGCGCCCGGGTTGGGTGGGCCTATGGCAGATCAACGCCGAGGTGCCAGCGGATGTGACGCCTGGCACAGCCGTGCCGCTGGTCATCTCCGCCGGCGGCCTCAACAGCAACACCGTCACCATCGCCGTGCAATAGAGTGCTGAGTGCTGAGTCCTGGGTGCTGAGTGCCGCTGAGGCTGGGTGGCTTACGGTCGCGGCTCTGGCTTTTTCTCGGGTTCGGTGGGTCGGAGAGAAATGAGCTGGCGCAGGAGCTGCTGCTCTTCGGGGGAAAACTGGCGGGCGAACTCCTCCTGACCAAAGCGCTTGTCGCGCTCAGCGGGAGTCATTCGGCGCAGGGCACGGAACTCTTCCAGCAGCGCCCGGCGGCGCTCCGGCCCCAGCCGGA
This sequence comes from uncultured Acidobacteriota bacterium, assembly GCA_964451215.1. Lineage (GTDB taxonomy): Bacteria > Acidobacteriota > Terriglobia > JAJPHL01 > JAPKYU01 > CAYVGN01. Next base: position 4,174 of record CAYVGN010000290.1, on the reverse strand, counting down.
TCCAGGCCGGGAAGATCTCGCTACGGATCCTGTCCCGGGCTTCCGGGGGCAGGCGATGGAAGATTTCAAAATGCTCGCGCAGGCGCTGGCGCTGCTCCGGGTTCATGGCACTGATGCGCTTCAGCCTCTCGCGGAGGGCCTGCTGAGCCTCGGGCGGCAGGTGGCGGAACTTCGGGCTGGACTGAAGGAAGCGCTCTTGCTCCTCGGGAGATTTCTCGGCCAGTTCGAACAGGATGGGCGGAAAAGGCCCGCCGGGCCAGTGGCGCCCTGGGGTCGCACCAGGAGGGCCTGGCGGTCCACCCGGTCCCGGGCGGGCCCAGGGGGGCTGGCCAAATGGTCGGTATGGGCCGGGAGGCCCCTTGGGAGGCTGCTGAGCAGGCGGTTGCTGTTCCGCCGCGCTGAGGTCGGTGCAGCGCAACGCCTGCGCGGGGCCATTTGCCGGCGGCTGGCTGCGGTCGCGCTCCTGGGCCGCTGCCGCGGCTGCCATCACTCCGGCCACCAACAGCACTGCCAACCCGATGCTTTCCCGTCTGGTCATTTGTCGCGCGCAGGTCCCCGGCTCTCCTCGTTGCCGGGTCTCTTCAGTTCGGCCAGGACTTCGAAATCGGCCAGAATCTCCACCTCTTCGGTCACGTGCAGCAACTCGTCCACCTTCACGTCGGTCACCAACTGCTCGGGCGGGAGGGCACGACGCCCGTCTCCGGTAAAAGCCACGAGGGCGGCCAGGGTGAGAAGCACCGCCAGGCTCAGCACCGGAGCCGGGGAAAACGAGCCCAGCCAGCGGACCACCGCCCATCCGGCCGGCTGAGTGGCGATCTTCGCCCGCAGCCGCGCATCAAACC
>CAYVGN010000290.1:769-3322 GCA_964451215.1 uncultured Acidobacteriota bacterium | reverse complement strand
GGTGTGGGCTCGGGGGCTTCCCAGCTCTCCAGCACCTGCAACACGGACCGGAAGCCTTCCCGCCGCTCGGCGCACTCCGGGCACTGGGCCAGGTGCGCCTCCACCCGCGTGCGCTCCTCAGCCGAGAGCTTCCCGTCCAGGTACGGAACCCACAACAGCTCCAGTTTGCTGCACATCGCAGTCACCTTCCTGCCGCCAGCCGTAACGGGCGACCCGAAGGTCCCCACGCCGACGCGCTGCGGCGAGGCCGCCCCTACGAGCACGCGCTGGTAGAAGCGCGCACCGCCAGATGAGCCAATTTCCGGCGAAGTGTCTCATAGGCCCGAAACAACAGCGACTTCACTGCCGACTCGGAACAACCCAGCACCCGGGCGATCTGCGCGTACTCCATTTCCTGGTACTTGTGCATCAGGACAGCAGCGCGCTGCTTGGCGGGCAGCGCCTGCACCGCCCGCCGGATTTCCAGCAGCCGGGCGTCCTCCACCAGCCTCTGCTCGACGGTCGCCGCCGGGTCAGGCAGGTGGGGCAGCGGCGATTCCTCTTCGTCCAGCCGTTCCAGGCCACGCTCGCCCCGACTGTCGCGGATGGCGTTCAGGGCGGTGTGGGTGGCGATGCGGAACAGCCAGGTGGTGAACTTGGCGCTGGGCTCGTAGCCCTTTCGTGCCCGGTAGACGCGCAGGAAAACGTCCTGCGCCAGTTCCTCGGCCACGTGCTGGTTCTGGACCATCCGGTAGATGAAGTGAATCACCGGGGCGCGATAGCGCTCTAGCAACTCCGCGAAGGAGGCTTGGTCGCCTTCCTTGACGCGGAGCATCAGCTGGGCGTCTCGCTCCAGCGCCATCACGCTCACACTCCTGTTAACCCCAAGAGGGGCGGTAAGTTGCGGCCCGCCGGGGCGGAGCCGCCCCGGCAGGTCCCGCCAGAGTCACTGGGCAAAGCGGACTTCGGGCACTGCGCGCGCCCGCCCTTCGGCCCGGAAATAGGCGTCGTTGCGCTGAAAGCCCGCAATGCCGGCCACCAGGTTGTTGGGAAACAACTGGATGTAGGTGTTGTAGCGCTGCACCGCCTCGTTGTAGCGCCGCCGCTCGACGGCGATGCGGTTCTCGGTCCCGGCCAGCTCGTCCTGCAGCCGCAGGAAGTTCTCGTTGGCCTTCAGGTTGGGGTAGTTCTCCACCACCGCCAGCAACCGGCCCAGTGCGCCGTCCAACCGCTCGTTGGCGGCGATCCGCGCCTCGGGCGAGCGGGCCGAGAGCAGGGCGGCGCGGGCCTGGGCCACCTCGTGGATGGCCTTCTGCTCGTGGGCGGCGTAGCCCTTCACCGTCTCCACTAGGTTGGGGATCAGGTCCGCCCGCCGCTGAATGGCCACGTCCACCTGCGACCAGCTCGCATTAATGGCTTCGCGCAGGCGCACCGTTTCGTTGTAGCGGCTGAAGTACACAGAGCCGAAGGCCAGCCCTGCGACCAACACCAACAACACAAGCATGATCAAGCTTTTCATCGTGTCTTCCGCTGGCGCGAGCAGCGAGCGTTGGCTCCCGGTGGCGGGACAGCAACCCGGTGGCCGCTAGGCGCCGCCGCCGCGCTTCTCCAGTTTGTCCACCTCCTCCGAGACGCGGGCCAGGCCGGCGCAGTATCCCTGGAATGTGGAACGTACATCAATCCCCCGATGTTTCCGTTTCCCCTCGCGCGCGTCCAGGATGGCCAGGAAGGGAGCCGGGTCGAAACCGAACCGTTGCCCGGCGCCCTGCAGTGCCTCCCGCATCCCCACAGCCTGCCAGCCGGCCAGGATGAGGGCGTGCCGGAACAACGTGGCCAGACTGGGCAGGGCATCCACCATCAGCTTGAGCACAGCCTTCCTGTCCCTGTAAATCCCCAGGTAGCGCTGGCGCAGGGCCAGCAGCTTGGCGCGCAATTCGTGCTCGACCTGCACCCGGTGGAACACCGGATCCACCCGCACGGTCCTCACCAGGTCCTCGCCGTGCAGGACGCGGTGCTGCTCGTGGATATCCAGGAACTCGACCGGGAAAACGTCAGTCGAGTGCTCCAGTTCAGCCCGGGCCAGCAGCAGGGGCGCGGGGTTGCCCTGGGCGCGCCACCAGTTGGCCACCGGCTCGGCCCTCTCCAGGTCCTCCAGGGTCAGTTCGCGAAGCACGCAGAGGATATTCAGGTCCGAGTGCCTCTGGTGGAAATCGGTGCTGGTGGCCGCCGAGCCATAGAGCAGCACGGAGAGCAAACTCCGGCCATAAGCCTGCTGCAGCCGCTCGACGAGTTTAGCCAGCAGCTTTTCGCGGTTCATGTCCGTCCGCGGTCCGAAATCCGCGATCACCAATCGGAGGAGGCGCCGCCGCCCCCGCTGCTACCGCCTCCAAAGCCTCCGAAGCCCCCGGCGCCGCCAAAGCCGCCCCCGGAACCGCTGCTATCATAGCCGCCAAAGCCGCCAAAACCACCGCTGGAGCGCCACCGGACCCCGCTCCCGCGGCTGGTCAACAGCCAGGGCAGGTCGCCGAGGCCGTACCGCCATCTCCGCCGCGCCATCAGCGCAAAGAAAAGGGC